>NZ_NEXU01000007.1:0-25665 GCF_002224105.1 Psychrobacter sp. DAB_AL32B
GGCAAAATAGAGCACAACGAAACCGCCAAACAAGCGCTCATACGGGAAGTTGCCGAAGAGACAGGTATGGATATTAATAGTAATATCGCCGTTAAGCTTGGGCGACTGCACCACGATTACGGTGATAAGCAAGTCTGCCTACAGGTCTATCGTATTGAGATGACGGCGCTACAATACGAGCAATATAGGCATTGCAGCCATGGTCTAGAAGGTCAGGCGTTAAGCTGGGTAGATAAATCAAAGTTACTGGCAGGCGATTACCATCTGCCAGCGGCCAATAAGACGATTCTTGACTGGTTACGATTGCCAGCGCAACTAGCCATTACTTATCCATTGGCACACTTTAGTGACTCTCCTCAACCGATGGCAGCGTGGTTAACGTATCACAAAGAGCATTTAGCGGAAGAAGCTTGGGTTTATGTCCGAATCAAAGCAGCAGGCTTAGAGGGTAGTAAAGATAGTACAGCGCAATTACTGCAATTACGAGCTGATGTCCAAGCAATTGTGCCTTATCATCCAGATTCTAATAGGGCAAATTGCCAGCTTTTAAAAACTGAAAATTCAACAATGAACAGCCAAATTATTGCGAGGCACTTAACACATAGGCAACTCATGCAATGGCTAAGTAGCGCTGAGAAAGACAAGGTATCTAACGGCACGATATCTTCAAGTTTGCCATTAATAGTCAGTTGTCATAATGCCGATAGCATTGATGCAGCCAATCAGTTGGCTGGCGCGCGTCTACAACAGCAACTATCACCAGTCATCGCTATATTTTTATCGCCTGTATTGTTCACTCAAACCCATCCTGATGTGACGCCACTTGGTTGGGAGGCTTGGTCAGAGTTGGCAGAGTTAGCGGATATGCCAGTCATTGGTTTGGGTGGTTTGTCACCGGCGATGAACGAGCAAGCAATGCTACATGGTGGTATTGCAGTTGCTGGGATTCGTCAATTTTTTAAGTAGTCTTTAAAGCCATTTTTAAAGCCGTTCTTACACTAAGAAAGTGGCGCAGACACTGCTCACCTCAGGGTATAAAGCAGCTGTACGGTGAATAAAAGCGCATAATTGCATAGAATAAATCCTTGATTTTAAATATATTTACCCAGTCAGTCATTATGTGTTCGTTTTATTGTCTAAATATAGAATTGCTTACAAACCGTTGCGTTTTCCTACATTGCTACACTGTTTTGATAGTGATTTTGCCATTAATATAAATCATTAAATTAATAAAGGTCGCTGAATCAGTTTTTGTATAGGTAAGTTATTTATCTATCGCCGCGACTCTTAAAGATTATAACAAAGTTTAATTTTCACTCATTCGTCTTTTATCGTGAAAGTGATTTTGAAAATTATCTTGTACTTATCTAATAAATAAAGAATCTCTAACAATCACTATTAATTAATGGTATCACTATGAAAACCACTAAGTTACCGAAGTCAGCATGGTCTGATTCTCAGGCAGCTGGTTCTCAATCGCATCAGCAGACTGGTCAGCTACCAAAGTATTATCTACATAAAGACTATCCATATAAAGACTATCTACATAAAGATAGTGCGTCACAAGTGGGTAATGTTGGTCATGCCAGTAATGACGCTAGCTATAATAATCAAGAGTGTAACGACGAATGCTCGAATCATTTGATGAAAGGCACGTCTATACAAACCAGCTCTTATGGATATAAAAGCATTACAAAGTCAAAAGAGTCTGCAGTGGTTAAGAAAAGCAATTTCAAAGTCAGCGATAGTAAAGGCAGCAGCATGAGTAATAGTGTTGCAAGCAACAGTGCTGCAAGTAATAATACTGCAAGCTCTTATATGAGTAATACCTATAAAAAAGCTCATAGCCTTAAAGAAAAGCAAAGTAGCGGCTACGCAGATATTGATACGTATCCAGAATCATCAACGCCGCTGTTTGTGGAAGACGATATTGTAGAAGATCATATTAACAATCTTACAAGCTTATCTAAAAAAAATGAATCCAGATCAAATAACAATACTTCCTTTGAAAATGCCAAGTCAGGCATAGCAGAGATACCGGAGCGCATATTTATGAATGGTCTTATTAAGCATACAGGTATCGCTCTCGCCATTATTATACCGTTAGCAGCATTTTCAGCTTACGCGGCTTCGCCACCGGTAACTGCGCCGACTGCTGCCGCCACCAATGATAAAACCTCACTAGAAACGCTAGCGATTAAACCCAGTAGCATTATTCATAAGTCTGCCAATACACCCACTACGGTGGATAGCGTCGATCTCAAAAAGTATGCAGGCACTTGGTATGAGATAGGTCGCTTACCGATGTATTTCCAGCGTAATTGTGCCAGCGATGTAACGGCCACCTATGTCGAAAAAACAGATGGCTCAGGTATTAAGGTTATTAATCAGTGCAAAGCTGAAGATGGTTCCGGTATTACTGCGGAAGGTATAGCCAAACCAGCTGACGCTACTGGCAGTAAGCTAAAAGTAACGTTTTTACCTTCATGGATTCGCTGGTTACCTGTAGGGCGTGCAGATTATTGGATATTAGCACGTGATGAAGACTATAAAACTGCGTTAGTCGGCGCACCTAATAAAAAATATTTATGGCTGCTGGCTCGTTCGCCAAATGTAAGTCAGGAAACCTATGCTAAATACCGTCAAATCGCCCAGCAACAGGGTTATGATTTAAAAGAATTTAAGCTAACCCCGCAGACCAATCAAACGGTCAGCCTGGTTCCCTAGAAGTTTAATAGTTATTGAAGGCTTTACAGCAGCTTAATAACAGTCAGTTAAAAAGCTTATATTTATCATGTTATAAGGAAGTTTCAAGTCGCTTCATAATTAAGTCGCTTTATAATAAGGCAGCATCATAGGCTGCCTTTATTTTGCTTATAAAGATCCTATCGCTATTAAATAGCTTATAAGTTAGACAGAATGGTTATCACTAGCAAAATAAGGCGTTTTAAGCTAAAATCTAGCTTATCTAAATACTCTGACGATAATAACCGATGACAATAGTCGTCCGTTAGACTAAATAGAGTTGTCGCTTAGACTATATATAACCGATTTATTGATCTTTCTTCATACTTTACTGATTCCCTAATACTGACCATAAGGATGTTTCTCGTGAGTAACGCTGATACTTTACGCCAATTACATCAAGACCACTTGAGCAACTACAACAATCAAGAGCAACAAGCGATTGAGCTTATGGGGCTATTGAATAAGCTCTATAACGAGCAAGATGTGCAAGTGACTTTGTTTGGTGATACGCTAGACACAAATTCAGTGGGCCAAATATTGGCACTGCATCAAAAAGTAGCGCTGCGTGACCAAGGCGCTAATGCTATCGATATCGCCGATACGTTAGCGATGGTTAAAGTGCTAGCAGAGAATAAAGATATTCAAGCTACTCGTATCGATGTTGGTCAGCTGATTGCTAATGACAGTGATTTACAAGCAGCGTTACAGTCAATTGATAACACCAAAGGCGCTATCAATGGTGCAACTGATGTTGTGCTATACGGTTTTGGTCGTATCGGTCGTATCTTAACGCGTCTATTATTATCACAAGCGTCAAGCAGCAAAGGTATGCAGTTGAAAGCCATTGTCGTCCGTCCTGCGGCAGCTGGCGACTTAGCTAAGCGTGCTTCATTGCTAGAGCGTGATTCAATTCATGGTAGCTTTGCAGGTGGAGTGGTTGTCGATAATGAAAACAACGGTCTGATTATCAATGGCCGCTTCGTACAAATTATCTACGCCAACGATCCAAGTGATATCGACTATACGGCTTATGGTATCGACAATGCGTTAGTAATCGATAATACCGGTATCTGGAAAGATGAAGCTGGTCTTGGTAAGCATCTGCAATCTACAGGCGTGAAAAAAGTGTTGCTAACGGCTCCTGCTGGTGGTGAGATTAAAAACGTCGTTTATGGTGTGAATAATGACACCGTTGGTGATGATACTATCGTTAGCGCCGCAAGCTGTACCACTAATGCGATTACGCCAATGCTAAAAGTGTTGAACGATGAGTATGGTATCGAAAATGGTCATGTTGAAACGATTCATTCGTTTACTAATGATCAGAATCTGATTGATAATTATCATAAAGCCGATCGCCGTGGCCGCAGTGCGGTATTGAATATGGTTATTACTAGTACTGGTGCAGCCAAGGCCGTAGGTAAAGCATTACCAGAGCTGAGTGGTAAATTGACCGGTAATGCAATTCGTGTGCCAACGCCAAACGTTAGCTTAGCGATTTTAAACTTAAATCTTAAAACAGCGCCAGCTAGTGCTGATGCGTTAAATGAGTTCATGCGTAAAGTATCCAATAGCAGTCAATGGCAAACACAGATTGCTTATACAGACTCTACAGAAGCGGTATCAACTGATTTTGTAGGTGATACTCATGTGGGTATCGTTGACGCCCAAGCGACTATCCTTACTGACAATCATGCTATTGTTTATATTTGGTATGACAATGAAGTAGGCTATAGTACGCAAGTATTACGTTTAGCGACGCAAATGGCAGGCATCAGCTACACTCAGATTCCAGCATAAAACGTCTGCATCTATAAGCGCTACGGTAAGAACAGTTATGCCGCAGTAGGTTGTATCTTAGATAAGTCGGTATAATGTTAAATATAATACTTAAGCACCCGATAGTCCGATTGGTTATCGGGTGTTGTTGTCATAATAGACGCTAAGTGCGAACATGAAATTTGTTGCAATAATTTTGTCTGAACAATATAGCTAAAACCTAAAACGCAGTCGTTGGCTGTAACCAGTTTATAAACTGGATTGTAAATTAAGGAACGTAAGATGCGATTTATTGATGAAGCCGTCGTAACGGTAAAAGCAGGTGACGGTGGTAACGGAATCGCCAGTTTTCGCCGAGAAAAATATGTCCCGCGCGGTGGTCCTGATGGTGGTGATGGTGGTAAGGGCGGAGATATTTATGTCATTACAGAGGATAACACCAACACCCTAGTTGACTATCGTTATACACGTCGTCACGACGCCATGCGAGCTGAGAATGGTCATAGTAGAAACTGTTCAGGCAAGGGTTCTGATGATCTTTTTTTACCGGTGCCTATTGGTACTACAGTAGTTGATACCGAAACAGATGAAGTGTTGGGTGATTTGATTGAGATTGGTCAGACTTTACTCATTGCCAAAGGCGGTGATGGTGGTTTGGGTAATACCCATTTTAAAAGCTCTACCAACCAAGCGCCGCGTAAAGCCACTTCAGGTTTTGAAGGTGAGCTAAAAGTTCTTAAGTTTGAGCTAAAAGTAGTGGCTGATGTTGGCTTAATTGGTTTACCGAATGCAGGTAAATCGACCTTTATCCGCCAAGTCTCTGCTGCTAGACCAAAAGTTGCTGACTATCCATTTACTACCCTAGTGCCAAACTTGGGTGTGGTCGATATCGGTCGTCATCGCTCGTTTGTAATGGCTGATATTCCGGGTTTAATCGAAGGCGCCTCAGAAGGGGCTGGACTTGGTATTCGCTTCTTAAAGCATGTTGCTCGTACTCGCCGTCTGCTACACTTGGTTGACGTGAAGCCAATCGATGGCAGTGACCCAGTAGAAAATGCCCGTGTTATCTTAAATGAGCTTGAGCGCTTTTCGCCTGAACTGGCTAATTTACCGCAAATTTTAATATTGAATAAAATTGATCAGATTATTGATGAAGAAGAATTGAATGTGCTTTGTACGCATATCGTCGCCGAGCTTAGTTGGACAGGAGACGTATTCCGTACCTCAACCCTAATGGGTGAAGGTACTGATGCTGTTAAATATCATTTGATGAATGAGATTGAGCGTGAACGTGAGCGTGAAATTGAAGATCCTATCTTTGCTGAGGCACAAAAAGCACGCTTTGAGCGCTTAGAAGTAGAAGTGCGTCTCAATACTGAAGCACAGCGAGAAGCCTATCGTGCTGCTCGTAAAGCTCAACGTGAAGGTACAGATTTAATCGATAATGACTTTGATGATCTCGATGATGATGAAGATGGCGTCGAAGTGGTTTATGCCCCTTAAGTTGATTGATGTTTGCATATATTTTTTAAATGAATCACCGTAATTAATTTACCCTAGCAACAGGAGTTTATATGGTAGTTGACATAGAGAACACGACCGAAGAAGCAAGGTTTGTTAAACAAGCCCGCAACTTTGATATTCATCGCGTTATTGTCAAGATTGGCTCATCGTTATTAACCAATAATGGTCGAGGGCTTGATCGAACTGCCATTTACGAGTGGGCAAAGCAGATCGCTAAGCTCCATAAGCAAGGCGTTGAAGTACTGCTCGTATCTTCAGGCGCTGTTGCTGAAGGCGTGGTTCGCATGAATCTTGAGGAGCGTCCCAAAAAACTGGCGGCATTACAAGCCTGTGCTTCTATTGGTCAGATGGGTTTGATTGAAACGTGGTGGTCAGCATTGATTCAACACGGCATTCAAAGCTCGCAGTTATTGCTGACCCATGATGACTTGTCTAACCGCAGCCGTTATCTTAATACCACTGGTGCGCTGACGCAATTATTAGAATGGCGCGTGCTACCGGTGATTAATGAGAACGATACCATCACCATTGATGAGATTAAATTTGGTGATAATGATACCTTAGGGGCAATGGCAGCGGCGATGGTTAATGCCGACTTGTACATTATCTTAACCGATCAAGAAGGTGTCTTTACTGACAACCCACGTCATAATCCTCATGCAAAAATGATCCGTCAAGAGCGTGCTATGGCTGATTATTTGTTTGATATCGCCGGTGATGGCGGCAAGCTTGGGCGCGGTGGTATGCTGACCAAAATTCGTGCAGGTCGGCTTGCAGCAATGGGTGGCTGTCCGACGGTGATCGTGAGTGGCGCTATCGATGATGTGATTACCCGTGTGGTATCAGGCGAAGCAGTTGGCACCTTGTTGACCACCAATGATCAAGATAAAATTATTGCGCGTAAACAGTGGTTGGCTGCGCATTTGCGTATGTCAGGCTCTTTAATTGTTGATGCGGGTGCAGCAAAAGCGGTGGTCGAGCATCAAAAAAGCTTGTTACCGGTTGGTGTGTCTGAAGTGCGTGGTGATTTTGATGAAGGCGATGTGGTTGAAATCGTCCATCAAGATACGGGCGAGCGTATAGCGGTTGGTCAAGTTAACTTCTCCTCTCGGGATGCTTGCCGTGTTGCTCGCGAGCGTACTGAGCAGTTCGATAGAATCCTTGGTAACAATGAAGAGCGCGTGGTCATGGTACACCGTGATAACTTAGCATTGACGATGTAAAAAACTTATTATTTATTAAGCTATAAATATTTTAATAATAAGCGCTTTAATATTCTTTCCTTTAACGTAATTTATCCAGTGTTGTATGCCTTTTTGTGACATACAGTGCTGTTTTGGAGATTTGTACATGAGTGCTTCAGACAATAATAATTCGCTCGAGCAGAACTTTGCGCCTTTAAAAAATGATAGATTGCTACGTGCGCTACGTTTTGAGCCGATCGATACCACGCCAGTTTGGATGATGCGCCAAGCCGGTCGCTATTTACCAGAGTATAAAGCGACCCGTGCTGAAGCGGGTGATTTTATGAGTCTGTGCAAAGACACCGCTCGTGCCACTGAAGTGACTTTGCAGCCTCTACGTCGTATGGATTTGGACGCAGCCATCTTATTTAGTGATATCTTGACCATTCCTGATGCAATGGGCTTGGGCTTATACTTCGAAGCTGGTGAAGGACCGAAGTTTAAACATCCTATCCGTCAGCAAGCAGATTTAGATAGATTGCCTGTGCTTGATGTCAATGACTCCCTTGATTATGTCATGCGTGCGGTGACCAGCATTCGTAAAGCGCTAAATGGACAAGTGCCGTTATTCGGTTTTTCTGGTAGTCCGTGGACACTGGCTACTTATATGATTGAGGGCGGCAGCTCAAAAGATTATCGTTATACCAAAGGCTTTTTATATAGTAATCCTGAGTTCTTACATCAGTTACTAGATAAGTTAGCGACGTCTGTCATTGATTATTTAGATGCACAAGTTGTCGCTGGTGCTCAAATTTTACAGATATTTGATAGCTGGGGCGGAGCGCTTGGTCATCGTCAGTTTATTGATTTCTCTCATGCGTATAATAAACGCATCGTCGCTGAGCTAAAGGTACGCCATCCCGACATACCAGTGGTATTATTCACCAAGGGCGGCGGATTATGGCTGGATATCCAAGCGGATAGCGAAGCTGATGCTTTGGGTTTAGACTGGACCATGCCGCTAGATCGTGCCCGTCAAGTATTGACCGAAAGTCAGCGTCAGTTGACTAAGCAGCATAAAAAGCTACAAAGTAGCAAAGCCATCCAAGGTAATTTAGATCCAGCTACCTTATATGGCTCACCTGCGACTATCCGTGCCGAAGTCAATGCGATGCTCGATAGTGCCTACGCTAATGGCGAAAAAACTGGCTATGTAGCAAACTTAGGTCATGGTATTACTCAGTGGGTCAATCCCGATAATGCCAAAGTATTTATCGATGCGGTACATGATTATAAAATTTAGAAAAAACTTTAAGAAGTAACGTAAAAAATAAAAGAAAAAGGAATATCTTATGATTTCAGCAGCGATTGTCGGTGGCACAGGTTATACGGGTATTGAGCTGATTCGCTTATTATCCGCCCACCCTGAGGTGTCTATTGATTTGCTAACCTCACGTAGCGAAGCGGGCACCCGCGCTGATGAGATATTCCCAAGTTTACGCGGTATATCAGACATTGTTTTTAGTGATTTAGGTGACAATACGCTGGCGACATTACAAAAGTGTGATGTCGTGTTTTTTGCAACACCGCATGGTGTGGCGATGAAGCAAGCAGAAGCGCTTACTCAAGCAGGCGTAAAAGTGATTGATTTGGCCGCGGATTTTCGTTTGCAGTCATTGGCGGATTTTGAACACTGGTATCAGCAATCGCATGCTTGTCCTGAGCTACTAAAAAAAGCTGTTTATGGCTTACCTGAGATTAATCGTGACAAAATCGCGAGTGCTTTGATCGTTGGTAATCCTGGTTGCTATCCAACCACAGCTATCTTGGGTTTAAAACCCATCATAGATACACAAAATCAGCAGGCAAAACAGCTCATTGAGTCGCGTATCGTCATCGATGCAAAATCTGGCGTTTCTGGTGCGGGTCGCCAAGCAAGTATCGCGCTCAATTATGCTGAAACCACAGACAATTTTAAGGCTTATAGCGTTGAAGGTCATCGTCATTTGCCAGAGATTGAGCAGGGCGTTGCCCAGTTACTAGAGAGCCATTTTGCTCATCGTATTCGTTTTTTACCCCATCTTGTACCGATGATACGTGGGATGCTGAGCTCTATTCATATGGAGCTTACTGAGGCTGGTGCTGCCATTGATTGGCAACCAGTATTTGAGAAAAGCTATGCGTCAGAGCCGTTTATTGATGTGATGCCAAAAGGGTTGTATCCAGATACCCGCAGTGTGCGTGCCAGTAATCGGTTACGTATTGCTGTCCATCAAGACAATGAGCGTGCTGAATTGACCGTTATTGTCGTTCAAGATAATTTGGTAAAAGGTGCAGCTGGGCAAGCGGTACAAAATATGAATGTGATGTTTGGTTTCGATGAAACACAGGGTTTGAACTTTGCGCCTATCATTCCTTAACAGATGTTTGTTTATGCTCAAATCATTGCTGTTTATGTTGCTAGGTATTGATTATAAATTCCGCTATAATAACTTGCCTTTCCTGTTAAGAGATACCGTCTAGATGCGTTTTAAGAGTGTACGATACTTTTGCTCACAGCCCGCACATACAATGTGCCAAGACTCTGTTTCTTATGATTTGGAGCGCAGTCCATATATCTCTTATGATAACCAAGATCATCCTATAAAAAACAATCTTATAAAGAGCCAAAGCCTTGGTAATACACAACAAGGTGCTTCTACCGCGGTGTTGGCGCTATTTGTGGTTGCGATACTGGTCACGGCGATCGTTGGATTATTATTTGGTCACAAAATTGGTTATCAGCGTGGTTATCATTCGATGCAAACTGAAACCAAGCAGGCGGTCATCACGGGTAAAGAGGCGACGCAAGAGCTTAAAGATTTGCGTATCAGTAATAAAATAGTGACCAATGAGGCTGCTACAGCCAAGCAAGAGTTAGAAATAAGTTTGGCGAACTTAAAAGAGTTACGCGAAAATCAGCAAGCGCTAACCGTTGAAAACAAACAAGTGGCGCAGCTGAACGACATCTATGCCGAGCTTCTTAGTGAAAAAGGTGGCATGCCTTTGCAGGTACTTGGCGCAAAGATTGAACCACTGCCTGAAAATGCCTTTGAATATGGCTTTGATGTCGGTATGCTCGCGAGTGACGGCAAAGCCAAACGTTTAAAGCCAACGCTGACATTGCTTAACGATGATGATTTCGTAGAAGTGCCATTAGACCCAGTCAGCTATACTATTGAAGGCGTTGCTCGTATACGTGGTCGCTTTACGATGCCATCAGGCTTTAAACCTTTACAAGCAAAGCTGAGCTTAAAAGCTGGCGGTCAAGAAGTCGAACAGCTGTATGATTGGAAGCTTGGTGCTAAAGTTGATAGTATGCCATTATCACTTTTAGATTTACCAGAGGTTGATAAAAGCCCTATTGAACCTTAGGGTGGAGTTATAACTGATAGCCATGTGCATGTGCCTCGCAGGATTTTACTCATCTCTTTTAACCTTATTTTCTTCAGTTGTAAATACACTTATTCATTAAACCTACCTATGCATTTGTATTCTAATTATGATAAAACAAACGATATTATCAGCGACGCCAATCAATTCAGATTGGCACTTTCCTAGTATGCCCCTACATTGTGGTCAAGATGGTGAGCCAGAGGGTGAAACGTCGCCACAGGCTGATGTTTTGGTAGCAGAACCAGAAGTGGCCAAACCACCAATGTATGCCGTGGTGATGTATAACGACAATTACACCCCAATGGAGTTTGTCGTCCATATTTTGCAGTCTGAATTTCGCCATAGTATGGATTCAGCCGTTGAGATTATGCTGGCCATTCATAATACCAGTAAAGGTATCGCTGGGATTTACCCTAAAGATATTGCTGAAACTAAAGCCAAAAAAGTGAACAGCCTTGCCCATCGTGAAGGTTATCCGCTGCTGACTCAAATCGAGCCACATCAAGGTGAGTAGCTAATTTTAGCTTAGCATAAGACCTTTTTTACTTCGAATTTTTCCATTTATTATGATCAACCTTTAACCTTGTAGTATTTTTTTAGAGTAAGTTCAATCAATCATTGACCCGCTTGCTCTAAAAATCTTGTTCTTTTCTAAATCCTACCAATTATTGCCTCCTAAGTTTGCGCCTACTTTCTTGTTATAGACTTGATTTCTACCTCATACCGCCCTATATATTAAAGTACACGCTTATTTATTAAAGCAAATGCTACCTTTGTTTGCTTGGATATTTAAAGTTGCTGTCTAGAGTCTTTTATTAAAAATGCTGCGCCAACAACGGCTATTTAATACTCTTTTTCTTTATTGCTTCGTTTTTTAGTATGATGCCAATTTTCACTCTGCCTTTGGGCTATCCAAATCGTTCCGTAGTTTTTATTGCTGTCAGATTAACAATATCCTTTATTGATAGCATCTTTTCAAAAAATGCTCGCAGGATACTTCGATACATTTTAGTATGTTTTATTAGATTGACTCTGCTTGAGTATCATGTTGAGATAAAGGGAAGTAAGAATAATATTCGAGTTATGGAAGTCGCCATTTAATAATCTCTCTTAATAATACTAATATCGCCCTTGAACAATCCATCTATCGCCCTGACTTACTAACTCATTCATAACGCTATCAATTATAAAGATAGGCACAACCGTAGGAATTCCTTATGTTAAGTCGTCATCTTGAAGTTTCTTTGCGTTTAGCAATGACACTTGCGCGCCAAAAATCGCATGAGTATCTCACTGTTGAACATCTATTACTGGCACTATTAGAAAATACCCACGCTGCCAATACGTTGACGGCCTGTAATGCGAATGTCTCAGCATTGCGTAGCGAACTTGAAGCCTATATCAATAAGCACACACCAACAGTCGATGCCGATACGGAGCAATCACCGCAGCCGACTCAAAGCTTTGATCGCATCCTGCAACGCGCCATTTTTCATGTACAGTCTATTGGTGGTGGTCGTTTGGTTGAAGGGTCAGATATTTTGGTTTCTATGTTTTCAGAACATGATACTTATGCGGTTTATTTACTTAAAAAGCAGGGTATTAGCCGTCTTGAGCTGACCCAGTACTTATCGCATGGTCAAGATAAAGACGAGCCATCTGAGCCACGTGCTTCTATGACTGGAGAGCGCCGTAGCGCCTCAGAGAAAACCAGTAAAGATCCCTTGGTGGAATTTGCCTCCAACTTAAACCAGCGAGCAGCAGAAGGTAAAACTGACCCGCTCATTGGACGTGGTCCTGAGATTGAGCGGGCAGCGCAAGTACTCTGTCGCCGCCGCAAAAACAATCCATTGCTGGTCGGTGAGCCTGGTGTCGGTAAGACTTCTATTGCTGAAGGATTGGCGTGGCTCATTATCAATGATAAAGCGCCAAAGCCGCTGAATGGTTGTGTGATTTATAGCCTTGATATTGGTTCGTTGATCGCCGGTACTAAGTATCGCGGTGACTTTGAAAAACGTATGAAGTCGCTGCTTGATGCGCTTAAGAAAAAGCCTAATGCTATTTTGTTTATTGATGAAATTCATATGATTATTGGCGCAGGTTCGTCAATGAGCAGCAATATGGATGTGTCGAATTTGATTAAGCCGGCACTTGCCAATGGTGAACTGCGTTGTATTGGTTCAACAACCTTTACCGAGTATCGTCAGGTATTTGAAAAAGACCATGCATTATCACGTCGTTTTCAAAAAATTGATGTGAAAGAGCCAAGTGTGGATGATACCATCGATATTTTACGTGGCCTTAAACCGCGCTATGAAGAGTTCCATAACGTCGAATATACCGATGAAGCGTTGGTCACCGCAGTAAAATTATCAGCCAAACATATCCATGAGCGCTTTTTGCCAGATAAAGCAATCGATGTCATTGATGAGGCGGGAGCCTATAAGCGCTTAGGTATCGTAGCTGATACAGATGATATCGAGGCAGAAGAAAGCTTTATCGCCAATTTAGAGCAAGACTTTGATGCGCAAATTGACGCTGATGATGAAGGTATTGATAGCGATATTGATAACCTTGACAGTGAAGCTACTAATGAGATGCAAGATGAAGCTAATCTTGCAAAAGAAAATGATCGGGCGAAATCTGCTGAGCATAAAAAAGCAAAAGCTAAGCGCGCACCGATAAAAATCGATGTGGCAGATATTGAAGCTATTGTTGCTAAGCTTGCGCGTATTCCACCCAAGTCAGTGTCCAGTGATGATAAGAGTATTCTTCAGCATTTAGATCGTGATCTCAAGCACTTAGTATTTGGGCAAGATGAAGCTATTGCGACCCTTGCTGATGCGATTAAATTATCACGTGCTGGTCTAAAAGCACCAGATAAGCCAATTGGTTCATTCATGTTTGCCGGACCGACAGGGGTTGGTAAAACAGAAGTATCACGTCAGCTGGCAAAATTGCTGGGCGTTGAATTAGTACGCTTTGATATGTCAGAGTACATGGAATCGCATACCGCTTCACGTTTGATTGGTGCGCCGCCAGGCTATGTGGGTTATGATCAAGGCGGTCTACTTACTGAAAAGATTAATCAGCATCCACATTGCGTATTGTTGTTTGATGAGATAGAAAAAGCGCATCCAGATGTCTTCAACTTGTTATTACAAGTGATGGATCACGGTACACTGACGGATAATAACGGTCGGGTTGCTATCTTTAAGCAAGTCATCGTTATTATGACTACCAACGTTGGTGCTGATAGTATTAGCCGCTCTTCTATGGGCTTTACCCAGCAAGATCATAGCCGTGACAATACTGAGTCGCTCAAACGCGTCTTTACCCCTGAATTTCGTAATCGTCTCGACGCCATCATTCAATTCAACCCGTTAGATACGTCAGTAGTGGTATCAGTGGTCGATAAGTTCTTGGTTGAGCTACAAGTACAGCTCGATGATAAGCAAGTCACTTTAGAGATTGATGATGAAGTACGTGATTACTTAGCTGATAAAGGCTATGATCGCCTAATGGGCGCACGTCCGATGCAGCGTCTGATTCAAGATGAGATCAAAAAACCATTGGCAGGTATGATTTTATTTGGTGATTTGGTTAACGGCGGGGTAGTACATTTGACCTTAGAGCCAGAAGTATCAGAGGGTGATACTGTAAAGCTTAATAAGTCTTCAGATAAAGGTTCGGCAGACAGTCGCATAATTTTGACAGTCGTCGAAACCCATGAGCCACACCCAGACTCTGAGTCATTAGCAAGCTAAGTCTTCTAGTAGTAATATTATAAGAACGGTTACCCTGTTATCGCGGTAGCCGTTTTTTTATTGCTATTATTTATCAGACAGTCAGACCAATATTTTGCTAGTATCAACTTTAAGATGAGTCATACGATATGACCGTAAATCTTTTATCTATCCTATAACAAATAAAACAGGCGCTATTATGGAATTATTCGACGTACAGCCGACAAAAACAGCCGCGCAAAAGCAAGCAATTTTAGACAATGTGCGCTTACCAGAAGATTGGAAAAATGCGTTGGCAGAAGAATTAACCTCTGACAATATGGATAGTCTACGTGCCTTTTTACAGGATGCTTATCAAGCAGATGAGAGTGTTTATCCACCAGCACCGCTAATGTTTAATGCTTTTAACTTGACACCTTTATCTCAGGTGAAAGTCGTCATCTTAGGGCAAGACCCTTATCATCGTCCAGGACAAGCAATGGGGCTGTCTTTTTCTGTACCTAAAGCCATTCCGAAACCCCCGTCATTGAATAACCTACTCAAAGAGATGGCAGATGATATCGGTACCAGTTATTCAGCGCATGGTGATTTAAGTCACTGGGCACAGCAAGGTGTGCTATTGCTTAACAGCTCTTTGACTGTGAGAGAAGGCGAGCCAAACAGTCATCAAAATAAAGGCTGGGAGCAGTTTACCGATGCTGTAATTGATGTGATTAACGAGCAAACAGAGCATACGGTATTTATTTTGTGGGGTAGTAAAGCCCAGAAAAAAGGTAAATATATCAACACGGAAAAACATCTTATTTTAACGGCTGTACATCCATCGCCACTGGCTGCTAACCGTGGTGGTTTTTTTGGTTCTAAGCCATTTTCAAAGACCAATGATTATTTGGTACAGTATGGTCAAAAACCTATTGACTGGCAGTTACCACAATAAATGACTAATTTTCTAGACATCAATTTATCACCTTATAAGTTAATAGATAGCCCATTTATGAATGTTAATACGCTAATAGGTGAGCAGATTAAAACGGCTATATTTTGGTCGGTTGAAGATGTTCAATGGATGCAACAAGCGCTTAAACTTGCTAAAACAGGCGCTGAGCATGGGGAGGTGCCAGTAGGAGCGATACTGGTACATAACCAGCAAATGATTGGTCAAGGGTTTAATGAACCTATCGGACGCCATGATGCGACTGCTCATGCTGAGATTGTAGCGTTAAGAGCAGCTTGTGCGCGCTTAAAGAATTATCGCTTGCCGCTACAGACAACTTTATATGTCACCTTAGAGCCATGTACCATGTGTGTGGGTGCGCTGATCCATGCGCGCGTAGATAGGCTAGTATATGCGGCAAGTGAGCCAAGGGCAGGTATGGTCGGTAGTCAAATAAACTTACCGATGCAGCCTTTTTATAATCATCACATTCAAGTTCATAGAGGTTTATGTAGTGAGCATAGCAGTCAAATGCTCAAAACGTTTTTTCGTGAGCGCCGAAAATTAGCAAAAAGCAAAGGCAGTATAATCAATTAACAAGATAATATTCTTGCCGCTAGTGATAGGGAGGTTTGTTTGCTATAATATTGCCCTATTTGCTTGCTAATAGATTGTTTGACTTACAAGCATTTGATAAATAAGTAAAAACCGCTTTGTTTATTGCTCTATAAGCAATGCCGACCATTAAGTGAGTGTTATGACTGTTTCTATCTCTGATGCTAACGATAATAGTGGAATGCCGTCATTACGCTATCCTGTTATCTGTATTGATGGGCCAAGTGGCGCAGGGAAAGGTACAGTTACGTGGCGCTTAGCACAAGCATTGGGTTATCAGCTGCTTGACTCGGGTGCGTTATATCGTATCGTCGGACTCAAAGCCTTTGAAGCTGGATTGATTATTGCAGATGCCAGCCAAGCCATTGATGAGATGGCTGTCTTAACGTTAACGGAAAGCTTAGAGATTGCTTTTGTACCTAACAATGATTCTGGACGTGTCGATATTGTTGTGAATGGCGATGCAGTAGGTGAGCAAGTTCGTAACGAGACAATTGGCGGTTATGCATCGCTGATTGCGGTATTTCCAAGCGTTCGCCAAGCATTGTTAAAGCTGCAGCAAGATATGGCAACTCGTTCAGGATTGGTTGCTGATGGTCGTGATATGGGTACAGTCGTGTTCCCAGACGCTGACGTTAAAGTATTTTTAACTGCAAGTGCTGAAGCGCGTGCCGAGCGCCGTGTAACACAGCTACTGAATGCTGGTCAAACAGCAGATTTCGAAGCGATTTTAGCGACGATTAAAGCACGTGATGATCGTGACGAAAATCGTACGATTGCACCATCAAAGCCTGCAGAAGATGCGCTAGTACTAGACAGCTCCAACTTAGACGCTGATGCGGTTTATGAGCTAATTAAGAGACATTGTCAGGATAAAGGTATTTGCTTTAATAAGTAATAAAAACAACATAGTAAGTACTAAAAGGTTTCCTATGGGTTTAATTTTAGTATAAAATTACAGTAGTAAAAGTCAATGTTCTTTAGAAAGTTATAAAAAACACTATTTACAAGAATATCAATTTAAAAGATATCAATTAAAAATATAAAGCATTCTAATATAAGACAGTTGTTGTTAGTGAGTTCGCTAAATAATTCGCTTATTACCAACAAACGTTTTTTTATATGACTGTATAAGATATAAAACCAGTATTCTCGTTTTATGCAATCATACATTTGATCCGTACTGTGCTGGACAGGATACGGCTATACAAAGGTAGACATAATGGAATCATTTGCTGAACTATTTGAAGCGAGCATCGAAGAAACAGGTCTGGATATCGAGCGTGGCTCGGTTATCACCGGTACTGTTGTGGCCATCGATAACGACTGGATCACTGTTGATACTGGTCTGAAATCTGAAGGTATCGTCGCTCGTGAAGAGTTTTTAAGCGAAGAAGGCGAACTCGAAGTTGAAGTTGGCGATAGTGTCGATGTTGTGGTTGAAGCGGTTGATAACGGTATGGGTCAAACCTTACTGTCACGTGAAAAAGCCAAACGCGTTGAGACTTGGAATTTCCTTGAAAAAATCTCTGATAATGATGAGATTGTAAAAGGTATTATTTCTAGCAAAGTAAAAGGCGGCTTTACCGTAGATATCGGTTCAGTACGCGCGTTCTTACCAGGTTCTTTAGTAGATGTACGTCCTATCCGTGATACGACGCATCTAGAAGGCAAAGAGTTAGAATTTAAAGTTATCAAACTTGATCAAAAACGTAACAACGTTGTGGTTAGTCGCCGTGCCGTTATGGAAGCTGAAAACTCAGCTGAGCGCGAAGAGCTATTGAACAAGCTTGAAGAAGGTATCGAGATCGAAGGTATCGTTAAGAACCTAACTGATTACGGTGCGTTCGTTGATCTTGGTGGTATTGATGGTCTATTGCACATCACTGACATGGCATGGCGCCGTATCAAGCATCCATCTGAAGTAGTTGAAGTTGGTCAAGACCTAAAAGTTAAAGTATTGAAGTTTGACCGTGAACGCAATCGCGTAAGCCTAGGTCTAAAACAACTTGGTACTGATCCTTGGGATAACGTTGGCGGCACATACCCAGTGGGTAGCGTTGTTAAAGCTCGCGTAACCAACTTGACTGATTATGGTTGTTTCGCTGAAATCTCTGAGGGTATCGAAGGTTTAGTACACGTATCAGAGATGGATCATACCAACAAAAACATTCATCCATCAAAAGTTGTCCAAGTGGGTGATGAAGTTGAAGTAATGATTCTTGATATCGATGAAGAACGTCGTCGTATCAGCTTAGGTATCAAACAGACTCTAGCCAATCCATGGGATGAGTTTGATAAGAAACATGAGCGCGGTGATAAAATCACTGGTACGATCAAGTCAATCACTGACTTCGGTATCTTTATTGGTCTAGATGGCGGTATTGATGGTTTGGTTCACTTATCAGACATTTCTTGGAATGAAACTGGTGAAGATGCTATCCGTAACTACAACAAAGGCGACACCGTTGAAGCAATGGTATTGTCTGTAGATTCAGAAGCCAACCGTATCAGCCTAGGCGTGAAACAACTAACTTCAGATCCATTCAACGAATACCTAGTCAACAATGATCGTGGTGCTATCGTTAATGGTAAAGTGAAAGAAGTAGACGCTAAAGGTGCTACTATCGAACTTGCTGATGAAGTTGAAGCGTATCTACGTGCCTCTGAGATTCAACGTGACCGCGTTGAAGATGCTACCAAGCATCTAGCTGTTGGTGATGATGTTGAAGCTAAAATCATCAGTGTTGATCGCAAAACACGTAACATCAGCTTGTCAATCAAAGCGAAAGACGAAGCTGAAGAGCGTCAAGCGATTAAAGAGCTAAGCAGCACTAGCACGACTAGTACTACTGCCGGTTCTGATGCCCAACCAAAAACTATTGGTGACTTGATCAAAGAACAAATGCAGTAAGCGATATACTGTTGATCGTATTATAATATAAAAAGAAAGCGACTCCGGTCGCTTTTTTTGCGATTAAATTTTGGTATTCATAATAATGTATGAGGATTTCTTTTAAATGGGGAAACTCTTATTTCCATTTACATCAATATCCGCTATCATTTGCAACATTGAGTAACGAAATGTGAACCTAAAATCAAATCATAATATATGAACAGTTAAATCAATATTTATTAGCAATGATTTGATAATTTATAGGGTCTTGGCTTACAGTCATCTTATCCATTAATCAACAAGGCAAGCGTGATAATGCAGCAACCAATTAATAAGTCCGAATTTATTAGTAACCTGAGTGCAAATTGTGACAATATGACGGATATCATCGTCGATGACGCAGTACGCGAAATATTAAATTTGATGACCCATACTTTAGCCAATGATGGTCGAGTAGAGGTGCGCGGCTTTGGTAGTTTTTGTCTCCATCATCGTCGGGCACGTATGGGGCGCAATCCTAAAACAGGTGAAAGCGTACCAGTACCTGCCAAAGCAATTCCACATTTTAAGCCTGGTAAAGCACTACGTGAAGCGGTCAATGCTAGAGTTGCAAGCGGTCAGTAAAGTAACTGAGATTTGAGAAGATTAAAATATTTTACCACTAAAGTATGAGTCTATTTTTATTGAGATAGAATACTGGGCAACATATAATCGTAATCAGCAAGTAGTATGACCAATTTTTTTGTTAAACTGTTTGTATTATTAAAAACTTAAGGATACGTCTAATGCGCTTTTTATTGTTCGTGTTACTGTTTTTGAGCTTTGCTTATTCGCTTGGTTTGGTATTGGCAAACAATACTGACGTTGGGGTAAATTTACTGTTTTCACAAGCACCTACGATGAATTTAGGGTTGCTACTGATACTTTGTCTCATGCTTGGTATCGTGATTGGTATCTTATTAGCGTTGCTTATCTTTCGTGTCCTACAAAACAAGTGGGAAATCTCGCGTCTACAAAAAGCGAATGCCAACCTGCAAGAGCAGATAACACAAGCCAATATCGTTATTGACCGCCAAGCCAATTCTCCAACAGTAGAAGAAGCAGTCTATGGTGCAACTGCTGCCAATGTACAAGATGCGACAGCAGACAATTTGGACGAAGGTACAAGCTTAACCAAGCAAAAGCGAGATTATTGATTAAATGATGTGTTTTTGCTGATAATTTTTATACTTAATTTGATAAATCTGACATAAAGTGCCATAACTATGAATAATGCAATCAATTCTCCAGTCATCGTCGCATTAGACAACATGACGAAAGATGCCTCTCTTGCGCTAGCTGACCAATTAGATCCGGCATTATGTCGATTAAAAGTAGGTAAAGAGCTGTTTACTCGCTGTGGTCCTGAGATAGTCAAGGCGTTACATCAGCGTCATTTTGAAGTGTTTTTAGACTTAAAATTCCATGATATTCCTAATACTACCGCACAGGCAGTATTGGCTGCCGCTGAGCTTGGCGTATGGATGGTTAATGTCCATGCAAGCGCTGGCTTAGAAGCAATGTCATTGGCAAAACAACGTTTATTAGACGGTAATTTTGAGACACTATTGATTGCAGTCACCGTTCTGACTTCCATGGACAACGAGGCACTTATTCAAACGGGTGTCACTGACGGCTTGGATACACAAGTGAGCCGATTGGCACAATTGACCAAGCAGGCTGGTCTTGATGGCGTGGTTTGCTCAGCACGGGAAGCAAAAACGCTTAAAGCCTTATGTGGTCATGATTTCAAACTGATTACTCCTGGTATTCGTCTGTTAGATGACAATACAGATGATCAAAAACGTATTTGTACACCGAAACAAGCGTTAAGTGATGGCTCTGATTACTTGGTGATTGGGCGCTCAATTACCCAGGCCACAGATCCTGCTACTAAACTGCAAAAGATTCTCCAAAGTATTTAGTAATAGATTTCACAATTGAATAAAAAATAAGGTTTTTGAGATAAAGTTATTTAAAAAGACAGCCTAAATCGCTGTCTTTTTACTTTTTGCCAGTCGGTGAAAAGGTGCTAAACTAATTAGATTTATGCTCATACCAATTCCAAAAAAGTATGACTGGCTGTTCAAACTTGCTCAGTCTACTAGAGGTAGCTTTTACACTCGCTTTTGGAAATCACATTATTGATAATATTGGATCATATGAAATTACAGATTTTGAGTGACTTACATATTGACAGTTATGCTCGTCAGTCGCATCCGATGGGACACATCCCTAAGACTGACGCAGATATGGTGCTAGTAGCGGGAGACACCGCAAATAGCGATAGTGGTATGCTATGGCTACAAGAGCAAGCAGCGCGTTTACAAGTGCCTCTAATCACTATCGCGGGCAACCATGAATACTTCAATGAAGATGTGCTACATTTTGATAAAAAGTTAGCCACTTGGGATAACTATAATATGGAGTCGAAGCAAGGCGTTCGATTTCTGCAATGTCAGCATATCGATATTGGTGATATGCGTATCTTAGGCTGTACGCTATGGACGGACTATCAATATCAAGCCAACGAAGATACCATGGCGGCGGCTTCACGTTTTATGCGTGACTACAAACAGATTTATGCAGGTAGCGAGCTATTTTCACCTGAAGTATCGATGCAAATCCATGCGGTACAACGGCAATGGCTCCAGCAAGCACTAATAACCGCTAAAGACTTGGGTAAAAAAACCGTGGTGATGAGTCATCATAGTATTAGCCCGTTATCAGTGTCTGAGAAATATGCCAATCTACCGAGCAATGCTGCTTTTGTTAGTGATTTGTCTGGATGGATGCACGAAGATTGGGCACCGACGCTATGGATACATGGACATACGCACGAAGCCTTCGATTACCGTATTGGTAATACGCGGGTGATTGTGAATCCACGAGCTTACCCTAACGAGGTCAGTAGTACGGCGTTGGCGTTTGCATGGGACAAAGTGGTCGATATCGATTAGAGAGGGTTTAATAGTGATAAAAAATTTCTGCTATTAGCAGAATCGAGTTTCCGATACTGACCACACTTCTCTGACCATATTTCTCCGAGCACACCTAGTTATAGTAATGGTAGCTTATATTGCAACTGGCTTTGTATTTTGTTCATTCTTGTCAAAAAATCTGCTACGCTTGCTACCATGAGCAAAAATACTAATGATACTTTGTCGAAACTATCCGCTGAGACGCTTGCAAGTCATACTCCAAGTGCGCCAGCGCCTTCACACCTACCTGATAGTATGATTTCTTCGGTGAGCTTATTGCCTGAAGATAAGCGACTGATCTTATTTACCAGACACTCTCTACGCGAGCGCTCTGATGGTAATGGCTTTGCCAGTTATCAGCTACCACTAACACCCAAAGGCCGCGTATTAGCAAAGTCTTGGGGTCGTTGGTTATCAGGGCATCTGCCATATTCACTCGATGTCGATAGCATTTCAAGTCCGATTGGTCGCTGTATCGATACCGCGCAGTTGATGCAAGAAGGGGCAGGGCTGCGCCGAGATATCTCGCACCAGTCATTATTGGTTGAGCCTGGTAGCCTAGTGACTGAGCCTGACATTGCCAATCCAATATTTAAAGAAATTGGCGTCCTAAACTTTATCAACCGATTCTTACAGGGCAATCTTGAAGGTACCAAAAACGCCTATCAAGGTGGTCTCGATATTTTATCGCTTTTTTATCAAAATCAGCCGCAGCATGGGCATCTTATGCTGGCCGTCAGTCATGATACCTTGCTATCTGCATTTTTAGCGGTGATGTTCGATGTGGTAGAGATTGATTGGAACGACTGGCCAAAGATGATGGAAGGGGTATTTTTGTGGTTTGATGACAAACCGTTTGAGCAAGCAAGTGCACATTTTGTCTGGCGCGGCGAAGTTTATGTGCGCCCGATCCATACCTTGTTAGATGGCTATCGCGCTGCAGGATTCCATCCAAGCAAACTATTACTACCACCAGAAGTAAAATGGACATAAATACTTTCTGTTATGAATTGAATGTTTTTACACAGGCATAAAAAAACCTTGCCCCAGTATTAGAACCAGTGACAAGGTTTTAGTCATCATGCTATAAAGCGCGATGCGGTCTAAACGTTATAAATCTTAAGCTTGTAAGCCTTTGATTGTTTTGTTTAGGCGGCTCTTACGACGAGCAGCTTTATTCTTATGAATAATACCTTTGTCAGCCATACGATCAAGAACCGGTACCGCTTTTTTGTAAGCTTCGGTAGCCGCGTCATAATCTTTAGCTGCGATAGCCGCATCAACACGTTTCAAATAAGTACGAACCATAGAGCGTTGTGACGCAGAGTTCTGACGACGTTTGGTGTTTTGACGGGCGCGTTTACGAGCTTGTGCAGTATTAGCCACGCGAATCTCCTTGATAAAGACAGATAATAATATGAATGTGGATTACAGTAATAGGTTTAACCATCATCGGTGACGAGCAGCCGTCTCGTCAAACATGATGTCGATGTCTAATATTAAACTATCTAATACCAATAGATCACCGCAAGCGCCATGGCTGTTTGGAATAATTAAACAGCGTTGACGTGTAAAGCCGGTTATCTTAGCAAATTATCACGCTTAGAACAATATATTTGATGATTAATGCTTAAAGAAGTTACGCTGTTGTATGGATGATTGGTTTTTTTGGGTATTTATTCGAGGTCTATTAAGGCGTTCTTCATGATTATTGGCTTAATAAACTCCGTAGCTGATAAAATCTCTTACAATAAATGCTGCATAATAACCTCAGTTATCCATTAATTTAGGTATGATACTAAGGTGAAAAGCTTTGGAGATGGTCTTTCAAGCATCACATTTTCCATCATCATAAATCTTCCCACACTATATAAATGGACAGGATATGCAGCGAAAAGCAATTGTAATTGGTGCGACAGGACTGGTAGGGCAGCATCTTGTTAAGCAGCTTAGTGAGCTTTATGACACGTTAATTGTGATTGCACGGCGTCCGCCACGCTACATTAATGCCAGCATGCGCTTTTATCAGGTCAATGATTTTGACAACCTAGCTGAAATATTCGCCAGCGTTGGCGTTGACCGAAAGACCGATGCTTTTAGCTGCCTTGGCACCACAAAAAAGCAGGCTGGTAGTGATGAAGCCTTTCGAAAAGTAGACCATCATTATAATGTAACGTTTGCTATGCTTTGCCAAGATAAAGGCGTTGAAAACTTCTTTTTATTATCTTCAATGAATGCTGATATCAATAGTCGCTTTTTATATAATCGGGTAAAAGCTGAAACTGAGCAATCTATTATGGGGTTAGATTTTGCGCAGTTGGTTGTTTTTCGTCCTTCATTATTACTTGGCAAACACAAAGGTCGACCACTTGAAAGTCTGGGTCAAAAGGCCTTTCAGTTTATCTCACCTTTTGTGTCAGAGTCATTATCACTGCACCCTATTTCTGCTAAGCGTGTCGCTAGTGCCATGGCAATGAGCGCGCATGATATCTATGAACGTAGTAAATATCGCGCTGAACCTATAGTCAAAACGGTTGATATCATCGAAAACAAGCAGATGCTTGCGATGACTCGCGTAAAACATTAAGCTGTAAATGCGCTTTCATTTTATGATGGATTTGAAATATCAAATAGCCTAAGTATTCTAATGAAGTGATAAATAAAAATAATTTAACCATTAAAGACAAGGAGTCTGACCATGCCAGAATCAGCAACGATGAATAGAGAAAATTTTGTGACTTGTGATTTATTAGATGCCAACCCTGAATCACAGGTTTGTTTGCCCAATATCGAAGGCAAGTCTTTTTATAGTTTTGGCGGCAAGGACAGGTTTTGCGGTGAAATTGTGACGGTAAAATGCTTTGAAGATAATAGCCGCGTCAAATCACTGCTCAACAGCGATGGTAAAGATCAAAATGGTGACGGTAAAGTATTAGTCGTCGATGGTGGTGGTTCGGTGCGTTGCGCGCTGTTAGGCGATATGATTGCTCAGTCAGCGATAGATAATAGTTGGGCTGGAGTAGTGGTCTATGGCTGTGTTCGTGACGTTGATGATATGGCGCAGATGGAGCTTGGGGTAATGGCGCTTGGCTGTATCCCGCGTAAGTCAAATCGCCGCGATGAAGGACAGACTGATATTGAAATTAGTTTTGGTGACCTAACTTTGAACTCTGGTATGTTCATCTACGCAGATAATAATGGCATTATCGCTAGTGATAAACCGCTAATATAATAATAGCTTTTTACGTCATAGCTTTTTGTTGAAATTTGAAGTTTACTAAGCACTTAAAAACTAAGATAAACACATATTAAAAATCTCAGCTTCTAGGCTGGGATTTTTGTGTTTAATGAGTGCTTCTAGGACTAAAAGTCTGTTTCTTATGTGTTTATTGGTTATTTTATTCTGAGTAACTACTAGAGTGACAAACCGTTACGGCATAAATTTTGGTAATTGCTGAAATGTTCGTATAATAGCCTTCTGACTTTTAACTTTGATCCTATTCTCTATGCCTATCACTGCTTTGACTGACGCCTTTGACCCTATTAACCAGCAGTTATTCCCTATCCAAAACGCTCAGCGGCGTTGGCTAGCACCTGTACATGGTGCAGTCAGTAGTTTATGGCTGGCAAGTTTGGTTCAGGCTCCGATATGGAATGTTGCTGACCGCCTCAAAGTCGTGGTGACACGCGACCAAAATCAGCTCAATCAAATAGAGACGGAATTGGCGTTTTGCGGGGTCGATGCCTATGTATTTCCCGATTGGGAGACACTGACGTATGATGA
>NZ_NEXU01000008.1:0-50783 GCF_002224105.1 Psychrobacter sp. DAB_AL32B
TTGTGTGTGGTCGGAGTGTGTGTGTTTCCCGATTGGGGGTAAGTTATGTAGGAGGAGCTTGAACCGATGTAAGACAGCGTGAGGAGACGCATTAACCTGCTGACGGATATGCCAACCTCAGGAGTGCTGCTAATCTCGGTACAGGCATTGATGCATCGAGTGGCACCGCCCAGCTGGTTGATTGGGCAGCATTTTGATCTTAGTGTTGGTGATCAATTCGATATCAACACCCAGCGTGAATTACTTGCAAAAGCAGGTTACCGAGCGGTTGAAAATGTCTTTGAGCCGGGTGAATTTGCTGTACGTGGTAGTATCATCGATATCTTTGCGATGGGTCAGCCGTTTCCGCTACGTTTGGACTTATTCGATGACGAAATTGAAACCATTCGGTTTTTTAATCCGCAGACCCAGCGTACTTTGACCGTTGATGATCTTAAAGCAATGATGAGTGGTAATGATAGTAGCATGGGCAAGGAATCACTGTCGTTACTGCACAAACTACCGGATATCTCAAAGCCCATTGAGCAGTTCCAAATACTACCAGCGAAAGAGTTTCCACTCGACGAAGGACGCGAGACTTTTCGGACCAATTTTGCCGCGATGTTTCCTAATGCCAGTAGCCGTAAGTTTGAGCTGCATAAAGATGTGATGGCAGGTATTGCTAGCAGTGGACTTGAGTATTACCAGCCGCTATTTTTTGATTTAAAGGCTTGGGAGTCAGAAAGTAGTTTATTCTCCTATTTACCAGATGATGCACTGTTTATTACTGATGAGCTAATTAACGAAAAACAGGTAGATTATTGGTCACAAATCCAGCGCCGCTATGAAGAGCGTCGTCATGATATTGATAAGCCCATCGTTGCACCTGAGTTATTGTACTTATTATCGAATACCCTCAATGAGCATCTAAATTATTATCCACGCATTATTCTGAGTGCGCGTAATGAGCTGGCAACGATGACCGATGTGGCGGTTATTGATGAACATGGCGTAACACCAAATCCAGCATTAACCACTACTTCCACCTCGACTAAGCAACAAGGCTTGGTAACACTTACCGCTCTAGCACCGCCGCAGCTATCAGTGAATCATCAAAAAGCAGAACCTTTAACTGAGCTGTTAGATTTTTTGGCCATACAAGCGCAAACGTCGACACCGGTATTGGTGGTCGCTGAAACTGCGGGTCGCCGCGAGATTCTCATTGAGCTGTTTAAAGGTAAAATTGATATCAAAGCCTATGACAGCTTTGAAGAGTTTTTAGCAACAGATAAGATAAATGCTTTTAAAGATAACAAGTTGCCACAGGTCGGTTTAACCGTTGCGCCCATTGAGCGTGGTGTTTATGTGCCTGAGCGCTTGGTGCTGATTAGTGAAACGCAATTATTTGGTCGGCAAGTATTGCAAACGCGCCGTCGGCGACAAAGTGGTGTATCAGAAGAGTTCTTGGTTAAAAGCGTTACTGAAATAACCGAAGGCAGTCCAGTTGTTCATATCGAGCATGGTATTGGTCGCTATCATGGACTGATTACCTTGGATGTGGGCGACGGTGAGCAAGAGTTTATTCACTTAAAATATGCCGATGATGCCAGCATTTATGTGCCAGTAGCCAATTTGCAAATGATTAATCGCTACAGTGGCGGTGACCCAGCACTCGCGCCGCTGCACAAAATTGGTAGCGGGAAATGGGACAAGGCTAAGCAAAAGGCGCTCGAGCAAATTCATGATGTCGCGGCTGAGCTCCTTAATATGCAAGCACGGCGCGAAGCCAAAGTCGGTATTCATTTCAAAATAGATATCTCGCAATATGAGCTATTTGCCAGTCAGTTTGCCTTTGAAGAAACCCCTGACCAAGCTAATGCTATTCATGCCGTTATGGAAGATATGAAGCAGAACCAACCGATGGATCGTCTCATCTGCGGGGACGTTGGTTTTGGTAAAACAGAAGTAGCGATGCGCGCCGCTTTCATCGCGGTCAGTGCAGGCTACCAAGTAGCGATATTGGTGCCGACGACATTGCTAGCAGGTCAGCATGAAGATAATTTCCGCGATCGCTTTGCTGATTGGCCAATACGTATCGAAACACTATCGCGCTTTGGCGGTAAAAAACATCAAGAAACTGTTCTGACAGATCTTGCAGATGGCAAGGTTGATATCGTTATTGGGACTCATAAGTTATTGCAACCGGATGTGAAGTTTTCTAATCTAGGCTTGATGATTGTCGATGAAGAACACCGCTTTGGTGTGCGTCATAAGGAGCGTATCAAGGCCATTCAGACCGATGTAGATAGTATGTCGATGACGGCGACGCCAATCCCTAGAACGCTTAATATGGCGTTATCTGGTATGCGCGATATGTCGATTATTGCCACGCCACCCGCACGTCGCCTCGCAATTAAAACCTTTGTCATGCAAAAGACAGAGGCACTGATGAAAGAAGCTATCTTGCGTGAGCTATTGCGTGGTGGGCAGGTATATTTACTGCATAATGATGTCGCCAGTATTGAGCGCATGGCGGAGACCATTCGTGAGCTGGTTCCTGAAGCACGGGTAGGGGTTGCGCATGGGCAAATGCAAGAGCGCCAACTCGAACAAGTGATGCAGCAGTTTTATCATAAAAAATTTAACGTGCTGATTTGTTCGACGATTATTGAAACGGGCATTGATGTACCAAATGCCAATACCATCATTATTGAGCGCGCTGACAAGTTTGGGCTTGCTCAGTTGCATCAGTTACGTGGTCGCGTTGGTCGTAGTCATCATCAAGCTTATTGCTACCTGCTAGTACCCTCTATTAAAGGTCTTAAAGGTGATGCTAAGCGCCGGTTGCATGCTATTGAGCGCGCTAACACACTGGGTGCAGGTTTTATGCTGGCTAGTGAGGATTTAGAGATTCGCGGAGCCGGTGAGATACTGGGTAAGCAGCAAAGTGGTAATATGCAAGCGATTGGTTTTAGCTTATATATGGATATGCTTGAGCGTGCTACTAAGGCGATCAAAGCTGGTAAAGAGCCCGATTTGAATACACCATTGTCGCTGACCAGTGAAATTAATCTACATAGCTCGGCGTTGATACCGGAAGAGTATTTGCACGATGTGCATCAGCGTTTGCTGTTTTATAAACGTATTAGCAATGCCGATGACAAAGAAGCGCTGACCGATATCCGCACTGAGATGATTGATCGCTTTGGTATATTGCCGGATCAAACCAAGCAGCTATTTGCCATTCATGGACTGCGTATACAAGCAGAACCATTGAAGATTAATAAAATTGATGCCAACAGCAATAGCATGACGTTAGAGTTTGCGCCTGACACACCAGTCGATGCCTTAGCCATTATTAAACTGATTCAAGCAAATGGTCAGCACTATCGTATGAATGGGGCGTCTGGTATTCGTTATCAGGATGCCGATAAACTGGCAACACCGCAACAGCGCGTTACGGTTATCCAAGAGCTATTACGCTATTTTAGCGAGCATATGGTGGCAGAGTCGGCGTAGATTGGTTGGATAATAACGGCATGTCAGGGATACAAGCTAAGTAGGTTAGCTAGGTAACGCAAAGCCAATGGCTTATGTCGCTATTTTATCGGCTGGATAACTGATAAAATAGCGACACTATATTTTTAACCCCTGATTTTCAGCTTATTGCATTTTACTTTTTTATTTCCTTTTACTTAAGCTCCATAACAAGAGAACCGTCATTATGTTCCAACTTCATCATAAACTTGCTGCCGATAGTTTTTTAGTGGGTGATTTTCCATTATCTACCTGCCGTTTAATCAATGATTGTCAGTTCCCTTGGTTGATATTAGTGCCGCGTGTATCAGGTATCAAAGAATTGTATGAGTTATCTGAGGCTGACCAAACGCAGTTTTTGCGTGAGTCGAGCTGGTTATCAAGCCAACTTGCCAAGACCTTTCAAGCGGATAAAATGAATGTGGCCGCACTGGGTAATCAAGTACCACAATTGCATTTTCATCATATCGTTCGTTATCAAAACGATATGCAATGGCCAAATCCAGTATGGGGCGTGCCTGCTGTTCCTTATAGTAAAGAGGTATTGGCACAGATGCAGCAGACTTTAATGATGGCATTACGTGGTCATCATCAAATGCCATTTGATTGGCAAATGTAATAAAGTCTTAATTGACGGTCTCTAATATTCTTCTTTAAATGCGACCTACCCAAAAAGCCAGATATTTATTATTTGGCTTTTTTTGTTTTAGGCATTAGGTGTCACAATTTCTATTTAGATTGGTTTTAAAGCAAGATGAATGATAAGTGGTATGCTTTCGGTTATGAGTGACATAGGTGCTATAGGAATAAAGAGGTATAATATATAGATTTAGTAACCACTGATATAATCAATAGTTTATAAAAGTACTTTCATTATTATTTACCTCTCTGATGGCTTTCTATTTTAAGCGAATATTGACCATGGCATTTTTAGATATAATAAGCCCAAAAAAATCTATACAGGGTAAGGATGCCTATCGATTTGACTATCCAGAAGTTTTTGTTTTAATACTAAGCGTTATTCTGCTTGCCGTGCACTTTGACTTCAGTCCAACTTCGATGGCGCTTCTCGTCGTTGTCTGCCTACCTAGTCTCATGATCCTAATTTATAACTACCGCCGCCAAACAAGTTTTTGGACGTCCAATATCGTTATTATTTTATTATCTGTGGTCATTGGCTCAATACAGTTCTGTTCTATAATTTCACTGAGTTTGGCGGCGCTAATAGGGCTGCGTGTTATTATTAGTAGCCCCGAAAATCATCTAAAGCTGATAGCGGTATCAGTTGTAACCGTCATTATTTTTTATTATGTTAGCGTCACTTTAAGTATCAATGAAATAGATTGTCATGAAGACTGGATAACCTCCGTCATATTATTGGCAAGTATGATGGTTATCCTGTGTCATTTTCGCCGCGTATATCATGATTATATTCATTACGAAGGCCGTGCTCAGCAAGTGGCTGGGCGATTAAATACCATGGTTTCCGTTATTAATAAATTAACGCGTTTTATACCACCGCAAATCTGGGAACCTATTGTAAAAGCAGACGTCCCCGTGAGTGTTTCTAATAAGCGGGCTAAGCTGACGATCATGTTCTCAGATATCGTCGGCTTTACCGAGCTATCTGATAGTTTAAGCGCTGATAATTTGGCTGATATTTTAAATACCTATATGCACTGTATGACTTTAATTGCCAATAAACATGGTGCAGTATTAGATAAGTTCATCGGCGATGGTATGGTGTGCTTTTTTGGTGAGCCAAATAGCCGTGGCCCACGTCAAGACGCATTAGACTGTGTCGCTATGGCAATAGATATGCGCCGTGAGATGCGCACCTTAAGGCAGAAATGGCGGCTTATGGGCTTTGAAGGCTTGTATATACGTATTGGCATTACCACGGGCTATTGCCATGTCGGTAACTTTGGTAGTAATAATCGTCTCAGCTATACGCTCATTGGCAAAGAAGCCAACCTTGCCTCAAGACTTGAAGCAGTCGCTGGTAAGAGTGAGATATTTATTAGTGAGCGTACCCATGACTATATCTCTCATGATTACGACTGTGAATATGCTGGATCTTTTCAGTTAAAAGGCTTTGATAGTAAAGTAATCGCCTGGCAAGTACTCGACCCAGATGCGAATAAAGGTAAGCTGTCGAAATGGGTGGATCATACACTACCGGGTTTTAACCTCCACCTGAATTTTAGAGACATGCAAGATAACGATTATCAAGATATTCGAAATCGCTTAAATATTGCGCTTGAGCGTATTGAGCAAGAAGAGAAGGCGATTACGCTTGAGATTACTAAAGCGAGTAAGCAGGAAAGTCAACGTCATAAGTAAGTGAAGGCTGATAACATTACTATAGGTAACCATCTTTTATTTTGAATTGACCATATGGGCTTAGAGAATATGGTTTTTGAGCATTGAAAATAGAAAAAAGCCAGTTATTAATAATAACTGGCTTTTTTCATATAACGTTATTTTGTTAATATATGAAACCATCTCGCTAACGATGCTCATAGGTAAGTTATTATTATTTAGTGGTTTTCTTTGGCATGGTTTAACGTGTATTTAGGAATCTCAATAGTTAAATCTTCATCATCAAGCATCACCTGACAGGATAATCGTGAGTCAGGCTCTAAGCCCCAAGCGCGATCTAGCAAGTCGGCTTCGATATCATCCATCTCATCTAGGCTATTAAAACCTTTACGTACCACGACATGACAGGTAGTACAAGCTTTTGACATCTCACAAGCATGCTCAATTTTGATACCCTTTTCTAAAAGCGCTTTGCATAAGTTGCTGCCCGCTTCTAGCTCGACTTCAATGCCTTCAGGGCAAATTTCATGATGGGGTAGTACAGTAATTTTTGGCATAAGGTGTCTATCCAGTGCTAATCAATTTAAAATAAAATCTAAAAAATAAGCTTAATATGATGGTTAAGCTATATTCCTAAACATGTCTACTACCAATCTTGTGCACTAGTCCCCGCCATACTGGCTTTGACGCTTTGGTTCATAATAAGAGCAGCAAAGGCGTCACTATGGGGTTTAAGCTGTGCTTGTTTTGCTTCGATAAGTGCCAAATCGTCAGTATTAAGCGTTGTTTCTAGTGCTTGCATGGTTTCCGCTAGTGATTGTTGTGCTTCAGGTGAGAGTAATGAAGCAAATTCTTTCAGTGCCGATTGGAGCGCCAATACTTCGCGTTCAGCCTCTACCTTAGTTTCGATTAAAGAACGGGCGTTCTTATCTTCTTCAGCGTATTTGAATCCTGCAATCAGTAACTGTTCTTTTTGCTCATCAGACAATCCATAAGAGGGGACAATCTCAATTTTACTTTCTGTTTTGGTCGTCGTTTCTTGTGCACTCACTGTCAGCTGCCCATTAGCGTCAATACTAAAAGTCACTTCAATACGAGCAAATCCAGCTTTCATGGGCGGAATACCATAAAGCTCAAAGCGTCCAAGTGAGCGGCAGTTATCGACTGTCTCACGCTCGCCTTGCACCACATGAATCACCATGCCCGTTTGACCATCTTGATAAGTGGTAAAGATTTGGCGTTTTTTGACAGGAATAGGCGTATTACGCGGGATAAGGACTTCAACCAGACCGCCCATGGTCTCAAGACCGAGCGATAGCGGCGTTACATCTAATAGCAATAGATTGTTATCGCTATCACCGTTGACCAATTGATGCGCTGTCTGTGCTGCGCCTAAGGCGACCACTTCATCTGGATTGAGACGGCAAAGTGGCTGCTTGGCAAAAAATTCCGTAACGACTTGCTGAACCGCAGGCATGCGTGTAGAGCCACCAACCAAGATAACTTCATCTAAGTCTGTCTTAGACAGTTTAGCGTCACGTAATACTTGTTCACAGACGCTCAATGTGCGGCTATTTACTGGTGCTGCGATAGTGAGTAAATCTTTACGGCGCAAGACACCTTGATAAGATTGCTCATTGACGATGATGTCAATATCAACTTGCTCAACGTCAGTCAATGCTTGCTTATACGCTTTGGCTTGTTGGGCAAGTATCGATTTATCATGAAGGCTCACATCTTTAGGGTCGATATGTAATTTTTTGATGAGCCAATTGGTTAAGAGGCGATCAATATCGTCGCCACCGAGCGCACTATTACCACCCGTTGCTAATACTTCAAAGACGCCATCATTCAGTTTTAAAATAGACACATCAAAAGTACCGCCGCCTAAATCATAGATTAGATAATGGCTTTCGCTATCAATGCCGGTAGGCTGGTCAAGCCCATAAGCTACAGCGGCAGCGGTAGGCTCATTTAATAGACGCAGTACATTGATACCCGCCGCTTGAGCTGCATCTTTAGTCGCTTGGCGTTGCGCTTCATCAAAATAAGCGGGCACAGTAATAACAGCACCTTGTATGCTCTCGTCAGGCAATGCGTTAGCAGCACGCTGTTGAAGTGCTGCTAAAATACGCGCTGAAACCTCAACGGGAGATACTTCTCCTTGGGCGGTAACAAACGCTGGCATCGCATCTTTGTCACCACTTAACTCATAAGGGTGTGAGAATTTGATATCTGCTTGACTACGACCCATAAAGCGCTTAGCCGAGATGATCGTATTTTTTGGATCATCTGCTAGATGAGCAAGGGCGTCATAGCCAACCAGTGGCTTGCCTGTGCTTGGATAATAAACCACGGAAGGCAATAAGGTATCAGTCGTTGTGCTTGCTTGCAAAACTTGCGCCTTACCTGAACGCACTACAGCGACCAATGAGCGCGTCGTACCAAGGTCAATTCCTAAACCAAAACGATGTTGGTGAGGCCGAGTACTTTGATTGGGTTCAGCAATTTGCAATAAGGACATAAGACAACTCAAAGATAAAATGAATAAGTGAAATGGAACAAATACAACATGCAGGCTACTATTATTTAACCACTGCATTTTTTACTATCAAATATCAGGCAAATATCAGCACGATATAAATATTCTAATGTAAAAATCAGCCATTAAAGGCGTTCAACGTAACGGATTATACGGGATAGGTGGTACTTTTTTAACCATTGCTTCCAAATAAGTAGTCATTCATTGTATTGATAACTATTTTTAAATTAAAATAACTCTATAAAATTAAGGAGCTTCTATAAAATTAAAGAGCTGTTATAAAAAACCATTAGGCATAAGAAAACCACTATACATATTTGAAGTTGTGATTAAGTCAGCTTTATTTGAAGATGGTACCCGTAAAAGCAACCAGTCTAAACATATAAATCGTCATCATCTAAATGTTCAGTAGTGGCGACCTCATCAAGACCTATAGTGATGTCTGCATCTAATTTCACTAAAAATTTCAATTTCTGAGTCGCATCAATTGCCGTTTGCCAGTCTTGGTTTTGATAAGCATTATTAAAACGTTCAGACTGCTTAGCTAGGCGTTCTGTAATCTTAGGGTGTAGCTGCTGCAGCGCTGACATATCTTTATCGCCAATGGCATCGTCTAGATCAATACGCATTTGCATGGCATCTTCTAAAAATTCCAAATCTGCGATTGAATGCTCTACATTTTGCGCTTGACCGGCTAAATCTAATAGATAACTGGCACGGCTATCAGGCGCACTGAGCGTTTGATAACCTTGATTAATAAGCGCTGACGCTTTCTCAGAATGCTGCTTTGCTTTTGCATTATCTGCCACATTTTTTGCAACATTATCAGGATGATAGTGTTTTTGCAGGAGACGCAGACGCTGATCAAGGCTATGTTGAGTGATATCAAATTGTACAGGCTGCTCAAATAGAGCAAAGAAGTTGTCAAACTGTGCTTCTGGAGTAGTGTCTGTCATATCATATGCCTTTATTTATTATTTTTAGGGCTTCTATCTTATCCAATACAAAAAGTTAAACTGTAAAGGACTCACCACAACCGCATTCGCCTTTTTGATTGGGATTGGTGAATTTAAAGCCTTCATTTAGGCCTTCTTTTTCATAGTCCATCAATAATCCATCTAAATACACCAAGCTTTTAGGGTCAATAAAAATACTAACATCACGACTTTCGTAACGCGTGTCATTTTCATCAGGCGTATCGACAAACTCTAAAACATAAGCCAAGCCCGAACAACCTGCTGTACGGATACCGACTCGTATACCTTCACCTTTACCGCGATTGTCCAAAAAATCTCGAACATGCTGAGCGGCGCGTTCTGTCATTTCAATCATGCCAACTCCTATTAACTATCAATAATAGAGATAAAAAATCTGAATAAATAATTTATATTAATTGGCAAAAATAAGTAATTTGCCAAGATAAGTCGAATAAACCATTTAAAATAAATAAAAGGCGACAATTACATAAGCGTTATTGTCACCTCCTTGGCGTCAGCCACTTTTTAGCAGCTTGCGCTTATATACTAATTAACATAGCGGATCGTTTAAACTACGACTACGCTTCAGCAGGCACATGCTTACCTTTATAGTCACTAATAGCGGCTTTAATAGCGTCTTCTGCTAGTACTGAGCAATGCACTTTTACTGGTGGTAATGCTAGTTCTTCAGCAATGTGACTGTTCTTAATTTCGCCAGCTTGATCTAAGCTTTTGCCTTTTAACCACTCAGTGACGAGTGAGCTTGAAGCAATTGCTGAGCCGCAGCCATAGGTTTTAAAGCGTGCATCTTCAATGATACCATTATCATCAACTTGAATTTGTAGACGCATCACATCGCCACAGGCTGGGGCACCGACCATACCGGTACCAACGTTTTTGGCATTTTTATCAAGATTGCCAACGTTGCGTGGGTTTTCGTAATGATCAATAACTTGGTCACTATAGGCCATGGGATTTTCTCCTAGTTAGATGATGAGCAGTATCTTAGATTAGTAACTTACTAACTTTTAATGTCTACTTACTCATCGATAATTGGGGTCAAACATTTCACTTATAAAAACTGTATTTATAATTGTTTGATTGATCGTCTAATGGCTACATTTAATAACCATATCGTTATTTTACTATTGAATAAATCTTAATGCTCAGACCACTCTACTGAGTCTAAATCAACGCCTTCTTGATACATATCCCAAAGTGGCGATAGAGCACGTAATTTATCAACGGCTTGATGCATCTGGGTAATAACTGTATCAATATCTTCTTCAGTCGTATAGCGACCGAAGCTGAAGCGGATTGAGCTATGTGCTAACTCATCTGGGCGACCGATAGCCCGCAATACATATGATGGCTCAAGCGTTGCTGACGTACAGGCTGAACCTGATGATACGGCTAAGTCTTTTAGCGACATCATGAGCGATTCGCCTTCAACAAAGTTAAAGCTGATATTTACAATGTTAGGAACGCTGTTTTCTAAATCACCGTTTAGATAAATCTCTTCAATATCTTGTAAACCATCCCACAACTTTTGGCGTAATTTTGCCGCGTGATCGTGGTCTTCTTGATAACGCTCATTGGCTAAGGCAAAGGCTGCACCAAGACCAACGATTTGATGGGTAGGCAAGGTACCTGAACGCATGCCGCGCTCATGGCCGCCGCCATGTTGCTCTGCTTTTAGACGAATACGTGGCTTACGGCTGACAAATAGAGCACCAATACCTTTAGGACCGTATGCTTTATGACCTGAGAAGCTCATTAAGTCTATTTTCATCTTTTCAAGGTTGATAAGCACCTTGCCAACAGACTGCGCGCCATCAACATGGAAGATAACGCCCGCTTCACGAGTGATTTCGCCAATAGCAGCAACATCTGTAATCGTACCAAGCTCGTTATTGACCATCATGAGTGATACTAAAATCGTATCTTCACGTAAGGCGGCTTTCACTTGCTCTGGTAAGATCATGCCAGTGCTTGGCTGTGGTTCAAGATAAGTAATCTCGAAACCTTCTTGCTCAAGCTCGCGGCAAGTATCTAGTACCGCTTTATGCTCAATTTTACTGGTAATAATATGCTTACCACGAGACTGATAAAAATGTGCGGCGCCTTTAATGGCTAAGTTATCAGATTCTGTTGCACCAGAAGTAAAGACGATTTCGCGTGGATCCGCATGGATGACGTCAGCAACTTGCCCACGTGCCGTTTCAACTGCTTCTTCAGCTTGCCAGCCATAGCCATGCGAGCGTGATGCTGGGTTACCAAAGATGCCGTCTACCGTCAGATACTCGCTCATCTTGGCAGCGACTGACTTAGCAACTGGCGTAGTGGCGGCATAATCTAAGTATATAAGTTTGTTATGTTGGCTCATGCTGGGTTTGCCTCGCTGGTCGATAAAGTAATAGTATTGATGTCTTTTATAGAAATGTCTTTCGAAGAAAATGTGTGCTGACGGTCTGACACTGACTGCACGTGCTCCATATCTAACAATTGCGCCAATGTTATATTTTTCAAGTACTGCTCAACATGATTGGATAAGGCACACCACAAATCATGAGTGAGGCACATTGTACCACTTTGACAGTCGCCGCGTCCTTCACACTGCATCGCGTTAACCGACTCATCGACAGCAGAGATGATACTCATCACATCTATCTGATCAAGTGGCTTGGCTAAATGATAGCCGCCTGCCGCCCCGCGAATACTCGTGACCAAACCACGCTTACGCAGTTTTGAAAATAACTGTTCGAGATAGGATATCGATATCGATTGTCGCTTAGCAATATCAGATAAAGATACAGCACTCTCTTGTTGGCTAGTTTGCAGTGCTAAATCTAGCAAAGCGGTAACGGCGTATCTGCCTCGAGTAGTCAAACGCATGTGTTATCTCCAAACCTTTTAATGATAAGTTTATTTAACAACGATCTTAGTCTCGTCGTATTATTAGAAGCTAGCTATTTGAAGTAGCTGTTAAAAACACATCATTTATGTGCAATAAGCAAACTTCTAATAAAAATCATTTATCAACTAAGTTGTGTTTTATCGTTATTAAACAACAGATGGTTTACCCGATGTGTGCAACGATAAGGTAATTATACTCAATCCCGAGTAATTTAGTCAAGATTAAAGTGTGGTTGAATGGTTAGTCATACTTATTACGATGATTGATAAAAACAATGGTAAGAAAACGACCGGTAAAAGAAGGAGGGGAGATATCAGAAAATGTGATTTTCAAAGGCGTATGAGATGCTTATAATCATTGTCTGATTTACTGCTTATATTTTAAAGCTTAGTAGTACGAAAAAAATAATGACAAAACAAGTAAGCGAAAAAAAGCGCTTAATATTTCTGAATCATATTAAACGCTATTAAAACCCGTTACTTATTCTCAAAGGTTTATATATATAACATTGCTTAATAAGCGTTAGTTCATCACAAACAATGCGATGATAGCTGCAATAGCGATGACAGTAGCGACTATCGTTGTAATAATAAAGGTCTTTTGCTTACTTTGTAATTCTTTGACAGTCGTTTCAAGCTCACGATTTTTAATGGTTAAGGTAGTGATTTGGGTCTGCTGTTCTTTAATCCGTAGCTTATAGCTCTCTTTTTTATCCGCCTTTTCAGCGTCAGTCGGCTTGGGCTTGCTTTTGCCGCCTTTAATCTTTCTAATCAAACCTTGAATCAAGCTACCTAGACCAAGCTGCATGATAAATTGCTTTACCAGCTGTACTTGCACAGATTCACCGCGCATTTGCAGCTTCTCAGTCGTTTCGCTATCGTGAGTAGTGATGGCATTAATCACTTGAATGCTATAAGCGTTGATGACAACGTCAGGCTCGCTACGTCCAATAGGTAGTCTGTCATCCAATAACACGCCTTTGGTGCTAAAGGTGGCGAATACCTCCACATGCGGTAGATATAATCTAAGGGCAACGACAGTACCTTGCTTGGCAAGCGGATAAGCGGCTTTACGGAGTTCTGGATCTAAACGTAACAGCAGGGTCAGCGCCGATTCGATAAACACCAAAATGACATTAAGAAAAGAGTGAGACAACGTAGAACGCTTCATGTAAATAATCCGTTGTTATTGTTCAAGTTAAAGATAAAAGGACAAGCAAGGATCAAAAACGACCCAAAATGTACAATGAGATTTCGCTTATAGTACCGTCTTTATAATAAAAAGTAACGCTAGTTTCTGTCAGTGGCTAAATTATTACCTGACAATTATTCCTCTAATTAAAGCACTAGGATTAGGCAATAGCCACACTTGAGCCATACTTGCTAATTTGTATTCAAAGATAAAATAGATGAAAATCACTACATTAGGGTTTTATACACCAGAATATAAAATAGCGATCTTGTCACGAAATTGCAGAATGTTTAAGTAACATTGGGTGTTAAATACGTAGTAAGGTGCACAAATATATGTAAAATCGCTTGCGCTCCTTATGTAGCCTTGATATAAAGACGTTAACAAAGCGAAACCTGTTTATGCGTGAGTCAGGTGGTTTTTATTGCTTAAGTACTCTGAGAGCGATACAATACTTGGCGTGAGCGTTTTTTACCCCCTAAAACTTGAAGGAAATTTTATGAATAAGTCAGAATTAATTGATAGCATCGCTGAAAAAAGTGGTCTAAATAAAACTCAAGCTGGTGATGCTTTGAATGCTGTTATGGAAAGCGTGGGCGAAGCTCTAGAAGCTGGCGATAGCATCTCACTTGTTGGTTTTGGTACTTTCAGTGTAAAAGACCGTAAGGCTCGCACTGGCCGTAACCCTAAGACTGGCGAAGAGCTGAGCATTCCAGCTAGCAAAGTACCAAGCTTTAAAGCTGGTAAAAACTTAAAAGAGCGCTTGAACTAAGCCATTCTATTGATAAACATGCGCAGTTGACGACGTGATACACGAATAAAAACAGCGTTTGTTAGCAGTGACACAATAGAAATTCACTTATGGTTTAACTTATAAGCTAAGCTATGAATGAAGCAGCAAAAAAGCACCTAGATATTAGGTGCTTTTTTTAGTGCTATAGTTTGTATTATATCGTGTGAATATTTTGAGTCTGCATTAAAAATCACGTATCATAGGGCGCGCGATAGAGATGTTGATCAAATAAAGGCGATGTTATTCATCTTGAGCGACAATAATAAAATGCACCCTTTCTTATTTTTACCATTTTCTTACCATTGCTAGCTTGTAGAGCGTTGATATTATTAATAGTATTACAATGGTCTTTCATCAATATAGGTTAATAAAGCAGAGATAACTATGGATAAATTGCGCGATTTCTTAAAAAGCTGGCCAGGTCGCATTTTATTGATTTTATGCCTATCGCCGCTCGCTCTATTGGGTGTCGAAAGCTACTTTGGAGGTGGGGTTGATCCCAACCAAATCGCTCAGGTAGGTGATGCTAGTGTGGGGCTATCAGAGTACCAGACTGCTGTAAATAACCGTCGTACCGAGCTTTTAGAGCAAGTTGATGATGCCAGTCTATTAAATGAAGATGTGCTACACGAACAGGTGTTAAAAGGTCTTATCGATCGCACCTTGTTAGAGCAGCAGGCTGGTAAACTTGGCATGACCGTTTCTGACGACACTATTAATCGTCTCTTGCGCCAAGAAGAAATCTTTAAAGATGAAAACGGTGAGTTTTCAAACGATCAGTTTGCAAGCTTTTTGCGTCAGCGTAATATGACCAAAGATCAGCTGTTTACAGAGTTTCGTAATCAGCTAAGCCTTGATCAGCTCAACGCCAGCATTGTTGGGACAGCGGCATACCCTATGCAAGCGGTCAGTCAACTGATTGACTTACAGCTAGAGTCGCGCAATATTTGGCTACATCGTTTTAACTGGCAAGATTATGTCGGTCAAGTTAAATTAAGCAAAAATGACATACAAGCCTATTACGATGCCAATAAAGACACGCTAAAAAGTGCGGCAGTGGTAGATTTGGCTTATCTACAGCTTAGCCCTCAAACTATCCAAGTTAATGAGGTCACGACAGAAGATTTGCAGCAGCAATATGCCGCTTATAAACAGAGTCTTGCTGTCGTCGATGAGCGTAAAATTAGCCAGATTTTATTGACAGGTAATGATGCCAAGGCTCGAGCAGATAAAGTTAAAGCCCGTCTTGCTAAAGGAGAGTCTTTTACCAAGCTTGCTAAAACAGAATCAGATGACCCATCAGGAGAGACTGGCGGTGATATAGGGCTCTTTAACCCATCAGTATTTGGCAATGATGCGGCAGCGGTTGAAAAAGCGCTAGAAGGCTTAAGCGTAGGTGATGTCAGCGCACCTGTTAAGACCAGCTTTGGCTATCAGATATTTACGGTAACTGAAGATAATGGTAGCAAAATACCAAGTTTAGAAAGTATGCGTGAAGAGTTGACGGCGAAAGCAAAAGAATACAAACGTCAGGAAATTTATGCTGATAAAGTGACCGCTATTAATGATTTAGCGGCAGATGGTTTCAGTATTGAAGATATCGCTCAGCAAGAAAATGTGCCATTAAAACGTCTCAAAGATTACCGTAAAGAAAACAATAAATCTGTCCTATCGCAATCAGCGGTGATAAAACAAGCGTTTGACGAGTTTACCATTCAAGACCAAGCCGTCACAGCAGGTATTGAGGTTGGTAATGGTACGGTATGGATACAACCAAGTAATTATCGTCCTACTAAAACATTGTCTTTATCAGCGGCTACGCCAAGAATTACCCAAATATTACGTCAGCAAAAAGCCACAGCACTTGCGCTAAAAAACGCTAAAAAATTAGCAGCTGGTATTAAAACCACTGCCGATATCAGTAAACAGCCTGTTAAATTTCAAGCGTTAGGCAGTGTCAACCGTCAGACCACGCAATTGACAGAAAAAGAGCGTGGCTTAGCGTTTAGTCAGCAAGCAGCAGATAATGGTGTCGTGGCAATTGCTAGCGAGACGGAAATGGGTGCAACATTATTGGTTGGTGACCGTATAAAAACAGAGCAACAGTCACCGCTATCTGATGCGCAAAGAGCGCAAACAGCAGCCATTATTCGTGATAATTTAGGTCAGGATCAGCTACAAGACTATTTAGATTATCTACGTTTGGTGTATAAAGTTGAGATCAATGAAGCCAATATGGCGAATGCTCAAGGACGTTAGGATAAGTATGAAGCGCTTAATCAACTCTGTATTCTAATAGCTCAATTAAACCATAGACATAAAAAAGCCACTGTCGCTATTTAAATAGCGATACAGTGGCTTTTTTAATGAAGGCGATTTTTAGTTTTAAAGGCTTTTAATCTAACATAAGCGTCTTTGATTAATATCGTACCTTGAGAGCAGTTTAATGGCGGAAATGACGCATACCGGTGAATACCATCGCGATGCCATGTTCATTTGCCGCGGCAATGGTTTCGTCATCACGCATAGAGCCACCCGGCTGGATGATAGCAGCAATCCCTACTTCGGCTGCATTATCAATACCATCACGGAAAGGGAAGAAGGCATCAGATGCCATAACCGCACCTTCTGTCGCCAGTCCAGCGTGCTCGGCTTTAATCGCTGCGATACGTGCTGAGTTGACGCGACTCATTTGACCTGCGCCTACACCAATGGTGCGCTGACCTTTTGCATATACGATAGCGTTAGATTTTACATACTTAGCGACGTTCCAGCTAAATAGTAGATCGGCAATCTGTGTTTCAGTCGGCTGCACGTCAGTGACAATCTTTAAATCATTAGCAGTAATCAAGCCCAAATCTTGCTCTTGGACCAGTAGACCACCATTCACACGTTTATAGTCGAGCTGGCTTTCACGCTGCTCAGGTGACGGTAAATCGCCGCATACTAGGACACGTACGTTTTTCTTCGTCGCAGTCGCTTCAAGTACGCCATCTTCAATACTAGGCGCGATGATGACTTCGACAAATTGATTGTCAATAATGGCTTTCGCTGCTGCCACGGTTAGTGGACGATTGAAGGCAATAATGCCGCCAAAAGAAGATTCAGGGTCGGTACTAAAAGCAGTGCGATAAGCGGCTACTTGGTCGTTGTCTACCGCGACGCCGCAAGGATTGGCATGCTTAACAATGACGCAAACAGGTGCGCTAAATGCTTTTGCGCACTCAAGCGCCGCATCGGTATCAGCGATATTGTTATAAGACAATGCTTTGCCTTGTAGTTGCTGAGCGGTTGCAATCGAGGCTTGCTTGCTTTTTGAAGACTGATTTTCGACATAAAAAGCCGCATTTTGATGTGGGTTTTCACCGTAGCGCAGGTCTTGCACTTTTTCAAGCTGGACGTTGAAAGTACGTGAAAAATTCTCAGGCTGCTGGCTTTCATTGACACGGCTGCCTAAGAAGTTTGCAATCATACCGTCGTATTGGGCAGTATGCTCAAAAGCTTTAACGGCTAAATCATAGCGTAAGGCAGTGGTGAGTTCAGTGCCATTACCTAAGGCATCAAGTACGCGCGTATAATCTGCTGGATCAGTCACAATACCAACATGCGCATGGTTTTTTGCTGCCGAACGTACCATAGTAGGACCGCCAATATCGATATTTTCGATGGCATCATTCATGGTCACATCAGCACGAGCAATGGTTTCTGCAAACGGATAGAGGTTTACGACGACTAAATCAATGCGTTCAATCGCGTGCTCACTCATCACGGCATCATCTTTGCCACGGCGTCCTAGAATGCCACCATGAATCTTAGGATGTAGCGTTTTGACTCGACCATCCATCATCTCAGGAAAACCCGTGTAATCTGATACTTCGGTGACGGCGACATTATGCTCTGTGAGCAAACGATAAGTACCGCCAGTCGACAATAAACCAAAACCTGCTTTAATCAGACCTTGAGCGAACTCAACGATATTAGATTTATCGGAGACCGACAGTAGTGCAAGTGGGGTTTTACTCATAAGAAAAGTTCCATAAAAAAAGCCTGACGTAAACGTCTGGCAAGGTAATAATGACAATCAGTGCAGAGCATATCGCGATTGATAAGATCATAAACTATAAACTGCCATACATAATGAATATCAGTTAGGGTAGATGAGCGTGTCATGCAGATGGTTGGCAGTACCAATTAAAAGTAAGAGTTGGTACTACATTAAACCATAAGTTTTGAGCTTCTTGCGTAGTGTACCGCGATTGAGACCCAAAATTTGCGCACACTTGGTTTGATTGCCTCGGCTCTTTTCAAGCACAACAGATAACAGCGGCTGTTCTATTTCTTTTAAAATAAGCTCATATAAATCGGTTGGTATCTCATCACCTAACATCGCAAAGTATTGTCGCACAACGCGCTCAACATGCACTCGTAAAGGTTCATGTGTGTGACTTGTGCTCTCTAAAGAAGGCTTTACATCGTGATTTGAGCGATGGTAGTCCTCTTTATAATAATCAGTAGGATTCTCAGCGCTTTTGTGAGAATGACTGGCATTATACTGTACATGGGGTGCCATAAGATAATGTCCTTGAGATTAAAGAGTAAAACCATGAGGCGTTCGAGTGCTATTATATCAAAGTCATAGCGCATAATATCAACAGATTGGGCGCCATCATAGCGATCGTAGCAACGATGCTGTTGATTGTTATTGATTTAAAGCAATTACCATAAATATTATCGGCATTAAGCCGTTCTAATAAATGGGGCTGATGTCGACTTTATTAATTTGAGCATTGGCTACTGGTACTGTAAAGAGTAGTTGCCTACGACTCTCAGCCCCTAATTGACTTTGCGTACTCAATAAGTACTCATTTGGCGCTGCAATAAATTCGCCAATAAGTGCATTTGCACTATAAACACTAACTTTAATATGAGGGTACAGCTGCGCTTGTGGGCTTTGGTTATTCAAAGTGACGCTGACATCGCTAAATGTATTTGCGGCCTTAATCTGGCTGGGTTGGTGCTTAACATTGCTCATCGTCAATGCCGTTAAATCAGCACTAGGTAGGCTACAAGCCGCGATTGAGCATATTGCCTGTAGGCGTTCAGCATAAGCAGGATTTTTAACCAAGTTATCTAAGTTGAAAATAACATACTGAGCAAAAAGTAGCAGGGTTAATACCAAACAGCCGAATAGCCATAATAATGAGGCAATAGAACGTCGCGCTGGCGTTGGCGAAAATTTATCTTGTGTTTGCATTTTTTTAGCATGGGCGGCGTTGCTACTGTCTTCTTCTTTGAAAGAAACGCCCATACTCAGAAGTAACTGTGATAAGTCAGTCTCATTTTTTGGCGCGTCTTCGTTTTGATTTTGCTCTTTGAGCAGTTTTTCAAGCCACGATTCATCGGCATTATCATTGATATTAGCATGAATGTCATTAGACGCTGCGGAGCTCAGAGCTATTTGCGCTGATGATGGGGCGTCTCTTAACGAGGCAGTCGCTGATGGTGTTGTATTTAATATAGTAGCGGATGAATATGGATTTTTATCTAATTTCGCAGAAGGTTTTTTTTGCAGTGTGTCGTTTGTGGTAGTGGCATGGTTGGAATCGGTATTTTGAGTTAGCCAAGCATTCATACTATCTAGTGAGTCGTATTCTAACTCTTCATCGTCATCTGCTTCAATATCCATATCATCATGAATCATATCATCATGAATTAAGGTATCTGCTGCTGATTTTTTTGAACGATAGGATTGTAAATCAGAATTGTCAGTGTCAATAAGCAGTGCCGATGCGTTTGAAGAAGGGCTTTCTTTATCTGAACCAATTCTGCTGCTAGCGGTATCTATACTGGTTATATCTTTATTACTAAGGTCTGTATCGGCAGTCACGATAAGATTGTTATTCACCAAAAAGCTTTGCTGACAGTTTTCACAGCAGACCGTAGCGGTTTTTTGGTTCAACTGGGTTTTCTTTATATTGAAACTGGCATGGCAATGAGGGCACTGAGTTTTTATTGGCGTGGTCATAGGGTCAAATCCAAAAAGGTATAAGTATTAATACCGAGTAGCCACTCATCAACCGCTGCCGATTATTCTAATGTCATTATTTAAATATTCTATACATCATCCATAGGCAACCATAGAGCAGCGTCAAATACATAATATTTAACTGCTTCTCTATCGTAACAGATGTAATTTAATGTTGCTAGCCTGTAAATATACCAGATAAACGCTGCCAATGCTGATCTTCTTGCGCGGTAAAAGCATGTTTAGGGTCGAGCGCAAAATAGGGCTGATACGCTTCAGTCACTTGTTCGGTTTGTGACTCAATTAAGCCTGCGAGCACGATACGGCTTTTTGCTGCCATTAAGGTGACAAAATAAGGGGCTAAACCGATAAGCGGCTTGGCTAAAATATTGGCAACCAAGAACTCTACTGGTTGTATGTCATTTTGTTGCCAATAAGTAGTAAAGTCCTCTGGCAAAAAGGCTTGCAAACGGTCATCGACATGATTGCGTGCTGCGTTTTGATTGGTAGCGAGTACCGCTTGTGGGTCAATATCGACAGCATAGACGTGGCGAGCCCCTAACAATAGCGCTGCGATGCCTAAAATACCTGAGCCACAGCCATAATCTATAACCACTTTATCTTTGAGATTCTCTTCAGTCAGCCAGTCCAAACATAATCGAGTAGTGGCATGGTAGCCGGTACCAAAAGCCAGACCTGGATCCATAATGATATTGGTAGCTTCAGGATTTGGCGGCGTCAGCCAATTAGGAACAATCCATAAATCATTGGCACACTCAATCGGTTTATAATTGGACATCCATTCACGCTCCCAATCCTTATCATCCACAGCACTCAGCCAAGTTCGGCTAGCATGTACTTGCGCGGCGATTTCATGGCTCAATTGCTCAATAGCCTGACGATTGCCAGCATCCGTTGTGGCGTCGAATAACCCTGTTAAAATGACCTCATCCCATAGTGGCGATTCACCAGGGAGCGGCTCGAATAAGGGTTGATCCCCTGCGTCATCGAGTGCAATTGATAAAGCGCCTGCTTCTAATAACAGCGCCTCGGCGAGATCGACATTATCTTTTTCACACTGTAAATGCAGTTGTTGCCATGCCATAACGGTAACCTTAGTTCAAAATAAAAGAGGGATTGGTATTTTTAATAAATAATAAATGAGCAAAATCTTGATTGCTGATAGGTGTTGCAGAGGCTATATTAGCGCTCAAAATTAGTGCTGAAAGTTAGCGCTAAAAAACCAGTAATCGCTATTAACCATTAAAGGTTTATGAATAGAGGCTAAGAAGCAGGCGCTCATAATACGTTTGACCCAGTTAGCGTAGCGCTTGCTTGGCTTCTTTTATCACCCGTGCATTGCCTTGTTGTTGCCCAGATTGTAGGATAATCTGCCATAGAGCACGGCGGCGACTGCTATCTTGAGAAACGCTAAGACCACGACGTGCCATCGCTTCAGCCTTACGCGGTTGGTTCTTTTTCAGCGCTACTTGGGCCAAATAAAAATACACTGCTGATGATTTGGGAGCAAGGCGCTGTGCACGGGTAAAGCTGCTCTCAGCGCCATTTAGATTACCTGCCTTTAATTGCCCTGTACCCACTTGCATAAGGTTGCGAAATGCGGGTAAATTACTATTATTAGTAGCAGTTTGTTGACTGCGTTGCTGCGAGTTTTGTCGTGCTCGCTCTAGTAAGTCATTATGCGACGGTATGGAAGGCTGAGATATTATCTCATCTTCACGAGAAGGCGTCAGAATAACAATATCAGGCTGTGTCACCACTGGGCTTTGACTGGGCGGCGTGAATACGGGTGTTGCTGCCGTTATTGGCTTTGTCGATGTAGTCTGCTCAGATGGAGTATCAGGCTCAATCGGGTAATTATTTTCCGTTTCAATTTCTGTTTCAATGATAGGCGCTTGAGTCACAGACGTCGTTGTGACCGCTGGTGTCTTATTTATCGAGGTTGGCGCAGTTTGACAGGCGCTCAAGCTCAACATGCCGAAAAGGGCACTGGTTACAAGCACAGTATTAATTAGCTTAGTCTGTTTTTTAAACGGTATGTCAACAGCCTGCTTAGCTAGTATCGTTTGCTGTGTAAATAACGCCATATTAAAAGCCTTTTTTAAGTTTTCAAAACTTTAGAACCACTCAACAGCACGGTCATACCAAGTATCGGCACTATTTGTGCTATCACCCTCTTGGTCGGCATTGTTAGCTTCATCACCCGCATCAACGGCTTCGCCATTTGGAATATCTAAGCCTTCGCGGCGGCGCTGTTGGTTGATAGAGCCTTGCTCATTTTGCCATTGTGTCTGCTCACGAGCTTGATCTTGTTGATATAAGCCGATAGCGCAACTGCTGGCTTCTTGTGGTAAATATGCAGACATAACGGGCAAGTAGCGTGCACTGGCACAGCGCTCATTTGATAGCTTGCCTGAGTTGTTCTCTAACCACAGCCATTCAATACCTTCTGGTTCAGGTAGCGCAACAGGCGTCAGTTTTAAACGATTCATATAATCGACCCAAACTGGCAAAGCGCCGCTACCGCCACTTAGACCAATTGGCTTGTTATCATCACGTCCAACCCAAACCACGCTGACATAGTTGCCGCTATAACCCGCGAACCAAGCATCGCGATAATCGTTCGTAGTACCTGTTTTACCGGCAAGGTTTAAATTGCTGCCAAGCGATTGGATGCGTCTAGCCGTACCGTTTTTGACAACGTCTTGCAAGGCGTAGTTAATCAAAAAGTTGGTCTCAGGCGGAATACTGCGCTGAGTATTTAATCCAGTACGCTGTAAGATACGCCCGCGGTCATCAATGACGCTGCGGATACTGTGAATTGGCGTACGAAAGCCACCGGTTGCAAAGACTTGATATACGCCAAGCATATCCATTGGGCTAAGATTGACTGAGCCTAATAACGCTGAAGGATAGGGTGGGATTTTCTTTTTAACACCCATGCGCTTTAATTGTTTGGCAAAAGTATCGATCCCAAACTCCATACCTAAGCGTACTGCACTATGGTTGTAAGATTGAGATAGCGCTGTGGTAAATGGGACATAACCATGGTCACGATTGTCATAGTTTTTCGGATTCCATTCAGTGCCATCACTTAAATTGACGGTAATTGGTGAGTCGTCAACCGAACTTGCCAAATTATAGCGTCCACTTTCAAGCGCCGTCATATAAATAATTGGCTTTAATAACGAACCCACTTGTCGTTTGGCGTCTACTGCACGGTTAAACCCAGTAAATTCGCTTCCACTACCAACCACGGCAACCAGCTCGCCGGTCTCAGGGTTGGCACTGACTAAAGCACCTTGTAAATCTTTGGTTTTGCTACTGTTGCGACGCAGCTGGCCAAGTTCTTTATCGACAGCTTTGTCCGCCGCCAACTGGGCAATAGGGTCTAAGGTGCTGATAATAATCAGACCTTCATTTTTAAGATCGTCAGAATAATAGACGTCATTTAGTTCCCGTTTAACGATATCTAAAAAATCAGGGAACTGGCTTTTTCCTTCAACGGGCTTATCAACCACACCAAGTGGCTGCTTTAAGGCTTTATCGTAGTCTTCTTGACTGAGCGAGCCTACTGCTAACATATTGCTAAGTACCACGTCACGGCGCGCTTTTGAATCGTTTGGATGACGACGTGGGTTATAAACGCTAGGTCCTTTTGCCATACCGACAAGCAAGGCTTGTTGGTCTAAGCGCAGTTCATTGAGCGGTTTATCAAAGTAAAATTGTGACGCCAAGCCGAAACCGTTAATAGAGCGCTTGCCGTTTTGACCCAAATAAATCTCATTTAGATAGGTTTGTAGAATTTCATCTTTACTATAGTGTAGCTCAAGTAGCACGGCCATCAAGGCTTCATTGGCCTTACGTTTAAGCGTGCGATCTGAGTTAAGATAGAAGTTTTTGATCAACTGCTGGGTGATGGTCGAACCACCCTGCCTAGAACCACCAGAGGAGTTATTCAGTACGGCGCGGGCAATACCACGTATCGATACGCCTTTATGTTCATAAAAACCACGATCTTCTGTCGCTATCAGGGCATCAATGAGCGGCTGCGGCACCTGATCTAAAGAAACGACCATCCGATCTTCATTGCTGTCTGGATAAATACCACCAATATTGACTGGCTCAAGACGAATAATACCGGTTTTAGCAGGCAAGGTACTTTGTACAGAGTCAACCTTATTGCCAGCAATCGTCAGTTTGATGACTTGCTCTTTGTCCACATCGTTTGCGCTATAAGTAAAGCCACGCGTATGGATAAAATAGGTATTGCCTGCCTTATGATAAGTACCCGTGCGATCATAAGCTTTGTTGTTTTGATAGTTGAGTAATTCCAGCCAAGTCTTCATGGTATCTTTATCGACATTGGCGCCCTCATATAACTCAAGGGGCTGCGAATAAACCTTTGCAGGAATATCCCAGCGTTTACCCTCAAACTTACTGGTAATGGTGCGATCAAGCTTGAGCAGATAAAGGGCTAATAGCACCATGCCCGCGATAATGACAATTAATAAAATACTACTAAACACCATGCCGCGCTGCTGTGAAGGTAGCGTATTTATAGCAGGCTTAGATGACTGTGGTCGCTTAGAATTAGATTTTTGCACGGATGACACACCATTTTGGGATAAAAAACTGCCTCATAATGACGCAAATTGACAAATTTTTCAATCTATCATCATCAACTCAGGCATTCATTTGGATTATACGATGAAGGCTTATACTGCTCAGAGTGCTTGCTTATAGTATAATCTTTAATAGAATACTCGTATTTATACGAAAGTATGAAAAGCTTTTAATTGGCTTAATGAATGCCATATAAGGTAGTCATTTACGATAACAAGTTAAAATGTCTATAACGATGTATTTTGTATGAATTAGCAGTAGTTGCTATTATTTTTTACGGTGTGCTAGCCATATCAATAATTATATTAATAGTCATTTAAAATAGCAGTGTTAATCGCTATCGAGCAGATTAGAGGATAGGAAGTTTACCCAAAGCGAATTGGCTGTAAGCAAACCTATCTAAAGGAAATAAGTGCGATTATGTCCAGTGTCCAATCACCAGCTTCATCAATCACCAATTCTCATCATCAAGACAACTCTATTATTGAAGGTCTGGTACTGCCTTTTGCCGGTCACTGCTTTCATTGCGGAGATCCGGTGCCGCAGCCGCCGTTTCATACCGATATATTAGGTAAGTCGCGTGAGATGTGCTGTATGGGCTGTCAGTTAGCGTCTCAAAGTATTGTAGAAGCGGGACTTGAGCAATACTATCTTGACCGCTCGGAAATTAACCGTACGGCAAGCTTGCCAACGCAACTGACTCGCCTTGAAGCTTATGATCATGAGGAAATAAAATCACAGTTCGTTTATGCGCAAGACGGCATGTCGGTTGCAGAGCTGTCCGTCAATAACCTACGCTGTGCAGCCTGTACGTGGTTGATTGAATCGCGTCTCGATGAGCTGGATGGTATCAGTAAATGTCAGGTCAATTTGACCAATCAGCGCATGCGGGTAATTTGGGATGAGGATAAGCTACCTATTAGCCGTATTCTCGCTGTCATTAATGAAATTGGCTATGAAGCCAAGCCTTATCGGCAAGATACCCACGAAGCCATGCTAGCACGTCACAATAACCAAATGCTAATAAGGCTTGGTATCGCGGCATTGGGTTCGATGCAGGCGATGATGTATGCGGTGGCAATTTATTTCGGTGAATATAGCGATATGCTGATATTTCAGCGAGATTTTCTGCGCTGGGTGTCTTTATTCGTTAGTACGCCGGTATTCTTTTATGCTGGTGTGCCGTTTTTCACTTCAGCATGGTCAGCGATTCGTGCCCGTCAAGTCAATATGGACGTGCCCGTTAGTATTGCCTTGATTGTCACATTTTTTGCTAGTCTTTTTGCTACTATTACTGGGCAAGGGGAGACCTATTACGACTCGGTTAGTATGTTTATTTTCTTCTTGCTGGCAGGGCGTTATATTGAGCACAATGCACGGCTAAAAGCGGCAACCATGGCCAATGATTTGGTGGTCGTTGAGCCGGTTTTGGTACAGAAAATTGCTGAAGATAAGGACGCTGCTGAAAGCATTTTGCAGCTATTAGAACAAAACAGCGTTCAGAAAAATGCTCTTAAACAAGAAAGCGAAGAGTCTGCTAATCAGATTGATGATGTTGCTGTTAATGGGTTTGTTAACGGGGCTAGTAATGAGCTGAATAGTCAAACTACAGCGAGCGCTACGCCTAACTTTATGCAAAGTATGGATGCTAATATATTTACATTAACATCACGTATTGCTCAAGAATGGCAGCAGACCCGCCAGCAACGATTGACGGTCTCAAATACAAACGATGAGGCAGAAGAAAAGCAAATGGTAACAGCCCATAGTTTACAAGTGGGTGACATCATCATGATAGAGGCGGGCTCCGAAATTATCAGTGATGGTATTTTACTTAGCTCAACTGCGACGGTGTCACAAAGCTTGCTAACGGGCGAAGGCGATTTAATCAGTAAGTCTCAAGGCGATTATATCGTTGGCGGTGCGCAAAATGATAGTCAACCATTTGAGATGCTAGTCACAGCGCTGCCAGAAGATAGCCAAATAGGTCTAATCGACAGGCTGATGAATCGGGCGATGAGTGAAAAGCCAAAACTGGCACAGCAAGCAGATAAGCTGGCACGTTGGTTTGTCGCACGGATTTTAGTCTTGTCGGTTTTGGTATTTATCGGTTGGTACATTGTCGACCCGAGCCAAGCGATTTGGGCGACGGTTGCCGTGTTGGTTGCTACTTGCCCTTGTGCACTCTCCTTAGCGACACCGATTGCCCTAACTGTAGCGACCAATCGACTGGCAAGCTATGGTTTTTTGACGACCCGTGGGCATACGCTACAAACGCTCGCTGAAATAACCCATGTGGCTTTTGATAAAACGGGTACGCTGACCTATGGTAAACCTAATCTATTAAATATTGAGCTGCTGCCAGCCACTGAGGTTGCAACTACCACAAACGAGCAAAAAGACACGCTACTGGCAATCGCTGCGGCTCTAGAAGTCGGTAGCCGTCATCCGATTGCGCATGCCTTGCTCACCGCTGCCTATCAGCTACATCTACCCGCCACCCAAGCTTTACAGTATTATCCGGCGGGTGGAGTGGAAGCAATGATTGATGGTGTGCTATATCGAATTGGTCATGTGAATTTTGCTTTAAATAGAGCAAATGATGATGCCAATGCGCATAACGATTTGACCATTGATTTGGTTGCACAGCGTGCCAGCTCAGCCGTAGTTTTATCTTGTCAGCAAAACAACTCGTGTGAATGGCAAGCGCTGGCGTGTTTTTACTTTAATGATAAGGTACGTGATAGTGCTAAATCGATGCTCGATACGCTGAAAGAGCTAGGTATTGAGTCTATCATGTTGACCGGCGACCCAAGCCCGCAAGCGCTGGTGATGGCTGAAAGTTTAGGCATGCAGTCAGCCTATAACGGACTGTCGCCAACGGATAAGGTCAACCACATTCAGCAGTTGCAAGCTAAAGGGGCAGTGGTGCTGATGGTTGGTGATGGTATTAACGATGCGCCAGTATTGGCAGCAGCAGATGTCTCGACCTCAATTGCCGGTGCTGCTGATTTGGCGCAAGTATCAAGTGACAGCATTATTCTAAATGGACAGATTGAAGCTATTATAGCGGCAAAACGTATCGCTGATAAAACCAAACGTATTATTAAACAAAACTTGCGCTGGGCACTTATTTATAACGGTAGCGTATTGATACCAGCGGCTTTGGGTTATGTACCGCCTTGGCTTGCTGCCATTGGTATGTCATTAAGCTCGTTGTTTGTGGTCTTAAATGCGCTGCGTTTAAAACGTGCTTAGTTTAAATCAGCTTAAAGCAATTTAAATAAGCCTTTAATATTTACCCATAAAAAAACCGCCTTTTATAAAGACGGTTTTTTTATTTCAATGATTGTTAAACAGTGTTTAGATTAATCTTGTAGATAGCTTAGTAGACGCATAAATTCGATATACATCCACACTAGTGTTGCAAGAAGACCAATACTGAACAACCATTCGTAGTCTTCTGACACACCCGTTGCCACGCCGCGCTCAATGTTATCAAAGTCTAATAACAGCGTAAAAGAGGCGATCACAATCACAAACAAGCTAAAGCCAATAGCGATAGCGCCACCTTCAAATAAGAAGGGTAGGCTTGAACCAAAGGCTAACGAAAGTACCCACTGAGCCACGTAAACAAGCATGATAGCAATCAATGCTGAGGTCACGATTGAGCGGAATTTTTCAGTAACCTTTACTAAGCCTGAGCGATATAGTCCCAACATGACTGCTGCTGTTACAAACGTTGCACACATAGCAGTGACTGGCACGCTTGGATACATTCTCATGAAAAACAGCGAGATACCGCCCAAGAATATACCTTCTAAAAGTGCATAAGGGACGGCGAAGGTTTTGGCTTTTTGAGGTTTAAAGGTAATAAAAATCGCTAAACCAAAGGCAGCAAACATACTACCAAAAGCCGCCATCGTGATAAAACCTTGTGATAAACCTGCCATCAGTGCATAAAAGAAAAAACCAATACCTGTGATAGCCGATAGCCCAAGCAGGAGACTGGTCTTTTGAATCACGCCCTTAACCGTCATCGGCGTACCGCCAACGGCAAGCTCTGCGCGACTGACAATAGGATTTGCCATAAATGTGTCCTTAATAAAATATTTAATAAAATATAAATAATAGTGATGTCAGCTACTTTAGCAAAACCGCCATTATTGTCAACGGTGATTGCGTGACAGCATACAAGGCTTTACGCAACTATTGAGTCGCTTATTGCTCCTATATACAGCGATATTAAGTAGCTAAATAAACACGCCTAAAAAGACGTATGATAGTTTTTATATGGGGTTAATTACGACAGTTAACAACGATAATTCACAAACATGCTAGTCTAACTGCTTATTTATCGCTATCATTGCCCTGTATTTTACCGTTATGCCGAGTCGTTTTATGGAAAACTCAGCGCAGTCAGAAAGATTGCCGCACTTACATGAATCAGAGATGTTCCACGCTATCAAAAATCCTGCCTTTCGGCGTATCGGCTTGATGGGTCGCGCGGGAAAACGCAGTGTTACCCAAAGTATTGCGCAGATTGCCCAGATAATCAACGAGATGAATCTTACGTTGATTATGGATGTGCAAACTTCCAACTTACCCACATTAAATCTCACTGAGATTGAAAGGGTCAAAATCGTCAAGCGTAGCTTGATTGGCGAGATTTGTGACCTCGTTATTGTGGTCGGTGGTGATGGTTCCATACTTCATGCTGCTGAGGCGTTGGCGCGCTACCGTGTACCTGTGTTAGGGGTGAACCGTGGTCGTCTTGGTTTTTTAGCCGATGTTAAACCTGATGAAGCTGCCTTTAAACTACGCCAAGTATTGATGGGGGATTATCAGTTAGATCATCGGTTTCTGCTAACGATGGAGATTCGCGAAGGTCGCAAGATTATTCATGAAGACATGGCGCTCAATGATGTGGTGTTGCACGCTGGTAAATCCGTTCATATGATTGATTTTCAGCTGACAATCGATGGGCATGATGTATATCGGCAGCACAGTGATGGCTTAATCGTGGCGACACCGACGGGTTCAACTGCCTATGCACTCTCTGGCGGTGGTCCAATTATTCATCCGAGCATGGATGCGATATGTTTGGTGCCCATGCACCCGCATACGCTGTCTAGTCGACCCATTGTAGTGAGTGGTACTAGCGAGATTTGTATTCGTATCCACGAGGACAATCGCACGCAGCCGATGGTCAGTGCTGATGGCAAACCTAGCATACCGCTCGATCAAGAGCAGCGTCTGTATATTCGCAAGCATCCTGATAAATTAACCTTGCTACATCCGCCAGGGTTTGATTTCTATGAAGCCTGCCGGACGAAGTTGCACTGGAACGTCCATGCCGAAGAGTTCAGTCTTGATACTGATGATGATATTATGGAAGATGAATAAGCGTATCTATTAGATAAAGCATGCCATATAAAAACAGTAGTGGAGAGTAGATAAGATGGATAAACAAACAATATTAGCAAGCTTGACGCCTGAAATAGCCGATAATTTTCGTATGGCGATTGAGTTGGGCAAATGGCCAGACGGTCGTAAGCTAACAGCAGAGCAGCGCGAAACCTGTATGCAAGCGGTTATGGTGTGGGAGCATGAACATCTACCGCCTGCTGAGCGTACCGGTTATATTCATAAACCGATAAGAGAGGATGGCTCTATCGTCGGTGCTGAATGTGATGTCGAGCACGAGCATCACTATCCTAATATGCCAAATCCCAAAGGTGCGGTGCAGCCGATCAAATTTCGTGATAAATAAAATGGTCTTATAAAAGCTAGTCTGATCAATAATTCAGCTGCCAAAACTAAAAAAGCCACGCTATGATGATAGCGTGGCTTTTTTAGTTGTTTTACAAATAAACGATTAAAGTGCAGTAGTATCGACACTTGGTCGCACCGTCAATGGATTGTTTTCCATCAAAAACCCTTGCCAGCCCCAATGTAAAAAATTGCGGATATTGGCATGATCGGTACCTTTAGGGGTCGCTTGAACCTTGGCGTAGTGCTCACCGAACAGCTTTAACGTGTCTAATTGATTTAAGCCATGGTGCTTAGCAAGGCCAAAAATTTTAGCGCTACCTTCGTTTTCACCGGCAGCGTTATGTACCATACCATTGACAAAAGGCGTTGGCGCATAACGATAAAAATCATCAATAAAGCTGATAACATCATTGAATCCAATGGCTTTTTTATTCAAACCATTAAGTAGAGCCGATACATCTGATTGGCGAATACTCATAAATAAATGACCTCAGAGCAGATTAAAAAGCAAAAATTATAGTGCTTGGTTTATGCTCAATGATTATTGATAGTTAGGCATGAAGCCAACCGCTTAGCGATTAAAATAGTCTTCATCATCGAATGAAGGCGCAAAACTGCCTTGTTCAAGATGTTGCATTTGCGACTGTACAGTACGCTCATGCTGAATACGCTGGTAGATCTCTTCGCGGTGTACGGCAATATCTTTTGGCGCATCAACGCCAATACGTACTTGATTGCCTTTGACACCTAGGACAGTCACACTGACCTCATCGCCAATCATTAGCGTTTCGCCCACGCGGCGTGTCAAAATTAACATGCGTCACACTCCTTATGTCGCATCAACAGATTATTACTCATCAGATTGCGTCTCAATTACAGGACATTACCGCAGCACGAAATATAATGCATAACAAGGTGCTAATAGCGGTAATGATAGGTAGATTCATTTAGCCCAAATGAAAACCTCATTATAGGGGGCATAACTGATACTGTCACGAGTTTTCACAAAACTATCAGGTATATAATAATCTGAACGAGGATAAAAAAAGAAAATAGGGTCCTATAAGACCCTATTTAATTAACATACTATGAAAAATAATAAATTAAAAAATGTTAAGTTGAAGATTATAGCCCAGCAATTTTGCTGTCACCGTCTTCACGGTCAAGGCCAAAGGCAGTATGTAGTGATCTCACGGCTTTTTCTAGATACTGCTCTTGGATAAGAACAGACACCTTGATTTCGCTGGTTGATATCATTTGAATATTGATATTGTTTTCTGCTAGAGTCTGAAACATCAGGCTAGCAACACCAGCGTGAGAGCGCATACCGACCCCAACTAATGAGACTTTAACGACTTCATCATTGGCCAAGATTTCTTTGGCACCGATCTCATCTTTGACTTCGTTTTCTAGTACTTTCATGGTTTTTTCCATGTCAGTACGGTTGACGGTAAAAGTAAAATCGGTCATGCCGTTGGTTGATAGGTTTTGCACTATCATGTCAATTTCGATATTCGCGCGGCCAATAGGGCTGAGGATAGCAGAGGCGATACCAGGATGATCAGGTACACCGCGTACGACGATTTTTGCTTCGTCTCGATTAAAAGCGATACCTGAGATGATTGCCTGTTCCATATTGTCTCCTTCGTCTATCGTAATTAGGGTGCCGACATTGTCTTGAAAGTCTTGGTCGAAGCTACCATCGTTGTTTTCATCAAAGCTAGATAATACGCGCAGTGGTACGCCGTATTTGCCAGCGAATTCTACTGAGCGAATCTGTAAAATTTTAGAGCCAAGACTTGCCATCTCAAGCATTTCTTCAAAAGTAATCTTTTCAAGTTTTTTAGCTTTTGAGGTGACGCGAGGGTCAGTGGTATAGACGCCATCGACATCGGTATAGATTTGGCATTCATCAGCGCCTAGCGCAGCAGCAATAGCGACACCTGTGGTATCTGAGCCGCCGCGACCTAACGTCGTCGCATTACCATCCTCATCGATACCTTGAAAACCTGCCACAATAACAACGTTACCTGCATCTAGCTGTTCACGGATGTTTTTATCATCAATGCTTTCGATACGGGCTTTATTATGAGCATTATCGGTTTTAATAGCGACTTGACGACCGGTAAATGATCGTGCGCCAACGCCAAGCTCTTGAATTGCCATAGCAAGTAAAGAGATAGAAACTTGCTCGCCAGTTGAGACCATTTGGTCATATTCGCGTGGATTGGGCTGACTGCTGATTTGGCGTGCTAAATCAATCAAACGGTTGGTTTCGCCGCTCATGGCAGAGACGACAACGACCACTTGATGACCATTATCATGCCAGCGCTTGACTCGTTTGGCGACGTTTTTGATGCGGTCGATACTGCCCATCGAGGTGCCGCCGTATTTTTGTACTATTAACGCCATAAAAATCTACCTATTATTCATCAATGGTTATCTGTTAATTAAAGACATCAATCCGTCATGCCACTACTTATAAATTCAGTGCTAGATTAATTTTAATAACGATAAAGCCAGATTATAAGAACTGCGCCCATTATTTTTACTGTCTTTTTATGCTGATAGACTTTATATGCCCAGATTCCACTAAGCCTTACATTTTTATTAAATATGCTCGTTTTATCGGGCGTGGTACTTTATATCATATTAACGTCATAACTTTAAGTGTTGGCAGACGTTATATACATGGCGATTGGTTATAGCTGGTATAACCAATTACACATTCTACAGGCAAAAAAGCAGCATTTTACTCGACTTAATGTTTAGCCAAGCTGGGCTGCAATCCAAGCAGGTAAGGCCGCTATAATAGACGCACTGTTAGCAGACTTTGGCGCACCACCTTGTGCGTAGTCAGGTTTACCGCCACCTTTACCACCAAGCTCACCTGCCAAATGACGAATGATGTCGCCAGCTTTCACGCGATCAGTCACTGATTTAGCGACGTTTGCGGCTAGTGCTAATTGCTCATCTTTATCACCAATCAATACAATAACGCTATCTGGCAGTTTTGACTTGATATCATCCATCAGCGTACGGATTGATTTACCATCAACACCGCTCAAGGTACTGATAAGCACCGGTGTACCTGCGATAGTCTGCACCTCATCAAGCAAATTCGCTGCTTGGGCGCTGGCGATTTTCTGCTGCAAACGCTCGAGCTGTTTCTCTAAATCACGCTGCTTATCTGCCATGGTGCGTACACGTTGCGCCACTTCAGGACGCTTCACTTTAAGCTGACTTGCCAACTCGCTCAGTTGCTGCTCACTTTGCTGAATATTTTTAATTGCATTCATGCCAGTGACGGCTTCAATACGGCGGATACCAGCCGCAATGCCTGATTCGCTAGTGATTTTTAAGACGCCAATATCACCGGTACGCTGTACATGCAGACCGCCACATAGCTCGATAGAGAAGGGCTTGCGCTGACCATCTACGATGCTGTCTGTGCCCATGGTCAGCACGCGAACGTCATTACCATACTTTTCACCAAATAGCGCCATGGCACCTTGTTTCATAGCCTCATCGATAGACATGTTCTCGATACGGGTAGGGGTATTGGCTTGAATTTGTTCATTGACCAAACGTTCAATACGGGTAATTTCAGCGCTACTGACTGGCTTATCGTACGAGAAGTCAAAACGTAAGACTTCGCTTGAAACCAGTGAGCCTTTTTGTGTGACCTCGTTTCCTAGCACTTCTCTTAGCGCGGCATGTAATAAGTGAGTAGCAGAGTGGTTTTTGGCACTGGCCGCACGGATGCTAGAGAGCACTTGTGCGTCAGCTGTTTGCTTAGTATTAATTTCGCCCATAGTGACAACGCCATAATGAATAATGGCTTGCCCTGATTTTTTAGTATCTTGTACTTCAAAGACGCCAGTGTCGGTACGAATTTCACCCAGCTCACCAACTTGGCCACCACCTTCAGCATAAAACGGTGTACGGTCTAGCACAACCACGCCTTCCATGCCCTCAACTAAGCTGGCTGCTGGATTGCCATCTTGATAAAGTGCGTCAATCGTCACGCCTTCTTCTGCAAGCTGCTCATAACCGATAAACGTCGTTGGATTATCTACTTGGATGACACTACTGTAATCGACGTCAAATTTGCCAGCATCACGAGCCCGCTCACGTTGCGCTTGCATATGCTCATCGAACTCAGCTTCATCGATGACAATACCGCGCTCACGAGTGATATCAGCGGTCAAATCAAGCGGGAAGCCGTAAGTATCATAAAGCTTAAATGCCGCCTCACCAGAGAGTACGTCGCCTTCTTGCAAGCCTTCAAGCTCGCTGGCAAGTAAGCGTAAACCTTGCGCCAATGTCTTGGCAAATTGTGTTTCTTCTTTTTGAATGGCATTTTCAATCACGCTTTGCTTATCTTTGAGCTCAGGATAAGCGGTGCTCATTTCAGCCACCAAGGGTGCGACCATTTTATAAAAGAAATCACTGTCTGCGCCAAGCTTATTGCCATGACGAACGGCACGACGAATAACACGGCGTAGTACATAACCACGACCTTCGTTACTTGGCGTGACACCATCAGCAATCAAAAACGAAACAGCACGAATATGATCTGCAATGACTTTTAGCGATGACTGTTGCTGATTTTCAATATCTAAAATTTCAGCTGCGGCATCCATGAGATGAACAAATAAATCTATCTCATAGTTACCGTGTACGCCTTGCATGATGGCACTGATACGCTCAAGTCCCATACCGGTATCAACACTTGGTGCCGGTAGCGGCAGCATAGTACCGTCTTTTTGACGGTTAAACTGCATAAATACGCAGTTCCAAATCTCGATATAGCGATCACCATCTTCTTCAGGGGTGCCCGGTAAACCGCCTTCGATATCTGCGCCATGGTCATAAAAGACTTCGGTACAAGGACCACAAGGACCGGTATCACCCATCGTCCAAAAGTTATCTGAGGCGTAAGGCGCGCCTTTATTATCACCAATACGAATGATACGCTCACTCGGAATACCAATGTTTTTATGCCAAATATCAAAGGCTTCGTCATCGGTTTCATAAATGGTCACATACAAACGACTTTTATCAATCGCCAACCATTCATCAGAGGTTAAAAATTCCCAGATATATTCAATACCTGCTTGCTTAAAGTAGTCACCAAAAGAGAAGTTTCCGAGCATCTCAAAGAACGTATGATGGCGCGCCGTATAACCGACATTATCCAAATCATTATGCTTGCCGCCAGCACGCACGCATTTTTGCGAGGTCACCGCACGGGTATAGTCGCGTGGCTCCATACCCAAAAAGGTTTCTTTAAATTGATTCATGCCGGCATTGGTAAATAGCAATGTCGGGTCATTGTGCGGAATCAGACTAGATGAGGCGACGGGGGTGTGCTGCTTGCTTATGAAAAAATCGATAAAAGCTTGACGAATATCGGCTGAGCGAAATGGCTGGCTCACAGCGGCTCCTTACTGACGGATAGTATTTAGTAGAATAAGTAAAATAATTTTGCAAGCGATTTTAGCACAAACGTGCAAAGCGTGTTGAAGATTCACAAGCAAAGCCACGGTAAATGACGCTTAAATGTCTGTATTGACTAGGCGCTTTTATCAACTAGGTGTTGCTGTCAAGGTGTTATTAAATAGTCGGTTTGGGTTCTTTTGCAAGCTATCGCGCCGTAATGGAAGCGTTTTAGAGTGATGAAATCAATTGGTTAAAATAGTCACATCAGTCTCATCGAGTTTATCTTGAATCAGTGGATGCGATTCTATCACTTGTACCGGCATATAACGCAGCTGCAATCTAATAGGCAAATAATCAGGGAAATTGTTCGCTATATCTTGAGTAATGATTGTTTCAATTTGGCGGACGTCGTATGAGCTGGGCGTCGTCTCGCCGCGAATAACCGCACGAACGATTTGATTGCTATCTGTTCTATCAAACTGAGTATTGGTCAGCACATTGCCTTTATCACTAAAGTAGCTATTAATCGTCTCTTTCACGCTGCTTTCAAACACTTGCTGCTTGGCATTGGTCTGTAGATTGATGGTTAAATACGCTCCCAATCCGCCCAACAACAATAAGGTCACCGCGTTACGCCGCAAAAAGGTTAAATAGGTACTTGATTTATAATCGTCATCGATCAAGCGGCGAAAACCTAACAACCAAAGTACTAAAGCATTGGTAAATTGAATGGCAATAATATTGGTAAATGCTAGCAGCAATGCACCAAGTCCAAGCTGCATCTCGCCATTGGCAAATAAAATGCCACTTGCAGCAAGAGGTGGCACTAACGCTGTAGCAACAGCAACGCCCACCACTGCCACAGACAAGTGCGGCGAAACCATCGCATAAGCACCAGCAGTACCACCGGCTAGGGCAATCATTAAATCCATAGAAGTGGGCTGAGTACGTGATAATATTTCTGCTGTCAAAGGTTGCTCTTTGTGCAACCAGCCAACGATAAAACCAACCAATACTACCAAAGACACACCGGCAATGACGGTAAAGAGCGACTTGCGCAGCAGTGGCATGCGATGATCAATAATCGCTAGTGCTATCCCAGTAATAGGACCCAACATCATCGCAACCAGCATCGCGCCAATCACCACAGCTGCCGAATTGGTCACCAATCCATAGCTTGCGATGATGGCCGACAGTATGTTCATAATGAAATACATTTTGCTTGGTAGCGCATTTGCCTCAATCCTAACGCGCACTTCGGGATAATCTACTTTCTTATTGCTAAACTGTTCGGCAACAAATTGCTTATAAGACTCAAGCTTGGCTTCTTTTTTTTCTTTAACCTCTTCTTCTTGGTCTTCTTGGTCTGATTGAACGTTCTGTTGTTCTTTTACGTCATTTTTTACGATATTGTCGCCATTTGCCTGAGTATCTTGTTGTTTATTAACTTGCTGCTCATGCTTATTAATATCTTTCTGTTCGTTTGGCTTTATCTCTTTTTGTTCATGGTTATCTTCTGTGTCGACGCTTTCTTGTGAGCCTGCTTCTATAACGACTTCAGCGTCATTCGCTTTTTGAAAAAACGGTTCTGTTGGGTTCAACGCTTCGGATTCCACGCTTTCGCTAGCGTGATGAGAATCTGGCTCATCTGTCTCTAACGTTGCAACTACCACATCAGGGCCAAGTGTTTGCACTTTTATCTTAGTGTCAGGCTTTTTTGCAGCAGCCCGCTCTTTATGAGCATTATTTTTATGAGAGGGAGTATAGGGGTCTGTATCAATATCAACAGCCGTATTCAGCTCAGTATTATCGGATAATGTATCCTGTGCTTCTTGTCTATCCAACTCTCTATCCACCTTATTATTACCATTATTTGGTGAGTTATTTAGAGGCGGCGAATCAAGAGATGCATTAGTAGTAGATGAGGTCATAGAAGAGGGCGTTCTCAGATAGTCAAAGTTGGAGAATGAAAGCAAATTACTATTGTAATGATATATGGATGAACGCGTATGGTTTTTTTGCGACCAAACAGAAGGAGTTAGAAAGAGACAAACAGAAAAGAAGACAATACCTGTTAGCGGTATTTTTTAGAAGAAAATCATGCAATATAAATCAATAGTTATAACATGGCTATCAATCCGAATCACTTGATATAAATGGGCTAAGCGTCCACAAGAAAAGACTTACTATTTGTGTGGATTTAGTGTATAAAGTAGTTATACCCACACAAAAAATGAGGAATATATCATGAACTGGCCACTATTCTCCGTCATCTATTCAATAGCCGCAACTGTCACCATCGGTGTGTTCATGATTGCAGCATTGGTAACCGGATTTAATCAAATTCCGCATATTCAAATGGCAGTAGCAGCAGGCATCTTAATCTCCATACCAGCCGGATTATTTTTCACCAAAAAAGTTGGTAGCATTACAGGTAATGAGGAAGGGTATAAAGTATAGTTTTTGGAATAAGACGGTAGTTATAATAATAAATATTGTTTAGTTTGATAACGTTGTATGTCGTGAAAACCTTTAATAAAAAACAGCGCCTAAAAAAGCGCTGTTTTTTTATTGGATGTCGATAAGGGTTGTTTAAGCAAAAAGCTTATTTAAAATTGGCAAAAAAATACCTTGATTTGATAATCAAGGTATTTTTTTATGCATTAACATAACCTATTTTAGCTCAACGGTTGCACCATTCTCAATATTGGCATAAACCTCTAAAACGTCCCAGTTGGTCAAGCGCACACAACCTGCTGATGCTTGGCGACTGATACCTTCAGGCTTAGGTGAACCATGAATACCATATGACGGTTTAGATAAGCCCATCCATACGACACCTACTGGACTGTTCGGTCCCGGTGGCAGCATATGTACTTGCTTATCTGTGCCTTTGCCAATCGTAGCTTTGTACCACGGCATTTTTACTTTATTAATGATTTTAAACGTACCTTGTGGCGATGGAGTGGCGTCACTACCAATCGTCGTTGGATAGGTGGCAACCAGCTTATCACCGTTATAAGCATATAAAGTTTTATCGGCTTTGTTAGCGACCACACGGTTGATACGCTGCTTGAGTGGGGCGCGCGTATTTAAGACGGTGATGGTTTCGCCTGCTTTATACTGCTTGTTTTTATTAAGTTTATCTAAGTAACGCACATCCATATGGAAGCGTTCACCAAACATCTCTTTGATGTCTTGATAATACAAGCCTTTCATTTTTGATTTGGCTTCTGAGCCTGCAGGCGTGGTGGCAAAGTTAGTATTGATATCGTCTTCAACAATGGTATAAGTCACTAAAACTGGCTTATTGGCTGGAATGTTTTTATTTAAGGCATCCCATGTTTTTTGATCCATTTTACCGTTTGCTGGCAAGCCTTTCATGGTTTGGAAGTTAATGAGCGCTTTTTTACTGTTCATACCCCAGCCGCCATCAATAGCACCAGGAGAGGCGTGGTTCCAATCCAATAACGCCTGCATTTTGATGGTCATCGCTGAGTTAACTTTCATATTCGGTGTCCATTTTGCACCGTTTACTTGCTTGGCATAGTTAGATAAGTTCAGCGTAGTATGTTTTTTACCATCCACATCTGCGATACTCTTAATAGCAGTATCGTTTGAGCTGTCAGGCGTTGATGCACTAGGTGCAGCGAGGGCTTGGCCTTCACTAATATCGTCAGTACTATCAGATTGCACATCTTTAAGAGACAGCTCTTCTACGGTCATATTATCAGCGCTAACGGCTGCTGGTGCTGTATTTGCTTCGGCTTCCTGCTTTTCGTCAATCAGCTGAGTCATACGATCAGCTGGCTTGGCTTTGGTAGCATCTGGCTTAACGTTCGCACGAGCATCGGCTGAGCTACTGCGGTTTTCTTGTACATTCAGGCTAACTTTCTTGGCGATACCAGGAAGTGAGTCAGCCGAGCGTACGGGCAAGGTACGTGTATTATCAGTGGTGGCGGCAATAGCGCTCACACTAACAACAGCGATAGATATAGCGGTAATAAGAGGCTTTATTTTCATCATATTGGGATACTTGTGGTGGCTGCTAATGGAGCTATTATGCGCATAATTTGGATGCTTCGCAAACTTTTGACACATATTTTTTCGTTTAAGACTTGCTAAACGTCAACGGTTGACGTATTCACTACAGTTGGGAAATAATTTAGTCATGCTGGGGTAGAGTTGTAGCCAGTTTTTATTGATATTGCTTATAATCTGCTTTATAGCAACGCTATTTTTTTGCAGTAAAAAAGACAGTCATTGGCGCATTATCTTGTTTGCGTCTATAATGTCGGACAAGATGCTTATTTAATAAATCAGCTGTTAATTGAAAACCATTTAACCCATCCGCATGTAGTCAGTGAACATGTAATCAGCAAGGTGCGATATGTCAGAAGACCAAACAATGAGCGCAGAAGATTTTCAAAATCAATACTTTAGTGATGGTGAGTCACAAGGTATGGACGGTGATATAGAGTATGACTTAGAGACAGGGCTTCTCGGTGAGCACGATGAATTTGCCACCTTGCGTACCGAGCTTGAAGAGGCACGTGAGCAGCTGGTCACTATCCGTGACTTTATTCGTTTTTCAGTGACTCAGCTACGCAATTATGATGTGGTTGTCGCTCAAGGAACCACCGATGAATTTGCTGAAGCGTCTGCTATTGTATTGCATTCGCTATCTTTAGATTGGTCAGCCAATGATCAAATTCTCGATTGTCGCCTGACTACCTCGGAGAAGCAGCTGGTATTAAGCTTATTAGAAGAGCGTATCGCTGAGCGTAAGCCTTTAAGTTATTTAATCAATCTGTCTTATTTCTGCGACTTACCTTTTTATGTCGATGAACGTGTTTTAATCCCGCGCTCGCCCATCGCCGAGCTGATTCGTCAACAGTTTCATCCATACTTTGATGTCAATGAGTTGGCAAAGCCGCTTGCGGTCAGTATGAATAATCAAGCAGCTACTTTCTATGATCATGGGTTAGAGATCAAGCAGCTGTCGCAGCCTGAGCGTATTCTAGATTTATGTACCGGCTCTGGTTGTATCGCCATTGCGCTTGCGACACGTTTTGTAGATGCTTTGGTCGATGCGGTCGATATTGATAAAGCGGCGCTTGAGGTGGCGATGGTCAACGTTGATCATCATGACCTTGGTCATCAAGTAAACGTCATTGAGTCTGATTTGTTTGCTAAGATTCCTGCTGAACATCAATATGAGTTGATTGTTACTAATCCTCCGTATGTCGATGCCGCTATCATGGCAGACTTGCCACCTGAATTTTTGTACGAGCCTGAGCATGCCTTAGCAGCAGGTCAAGATGGGCTGGACTTGGTACATCGTATTCTTTTTGAAGCGCCAGATTATCTAAGCCCTGAAGGTTTGCTCGTCTGTGAAGTGGGTGATAGCGAGTGGGCGTTAAATCAGGCTTATCCTGAAATCCAGTTTGATTGGTTAAAATTCGCTCATGGCGGTCATGGTGTTTTTGCAATGACTTATGATGAGCTTATGACACATCGTCAGCTGTTCGCCGCTTACGTACAGCTCTTAGATAGAAATCAATAGATTTTATAACGATTAATAACATCATCAGAAGTAGACTTCATTTATTTAAGGATAAATATGGCAGGCAATAGTATTGGACAAATCTTTACTGTCACCACTTGTGGTGAGTCTCATGGTGCAGGTCTTATGGCAATCGTCGATGGCGTGCCACCGGGCTTAGCGTTATCTGAAGATGATTTACAGGTAGATTTGGATCGCCGTAAACCAGGGTCTTCTAAGTACTCGACCCAGCGCCGCGAGTCTGATGAAGTCGAGATTATCTCTGGCGTATTTGAAGGTAAAACAACAGGTACGTCTATTGGTCTATTGATTCGTAACACCAATCAAAAATCTAAAGACTACGGCGAAATCAAAGATACTTTTCGCCCTGGTCATGCCGATTATACTTATAGTATGAAGTATGGCTTTCGCGACTATCGTGGTGGTGGGCGCTCATCAGCACGTGAGACCGCGATGCGGGTAGCGGCTGGCGCTATTGCTAAGAAGTTTCTGCAAGATCGCTTGGGTGTACAAATCCATGGTCATGTTACTCAGATTGGTAATGAATACAGCAAGGTGCTAAATCCTAGTCAAATTGATTGGGAATTTGTGAATAGCAATCCGTTCTTTTGTGCGGATAAAGAGGCAATTGGTCGCTTTGAGACCTTGATAGACAATTTGCGCCGTGAAGGTACGAGTTGTGGGGCGCGTCTTGAGGTTATTGCAAGTGGCGTACCTGTCGGACTTGGTGAGCCGGTATTTGATCGCTTAGACGCTGATATTGCCCATGCGATGATGAGTATCAATGCCGTCAAAGGCGTTGAGGTTGGTGACGGCATGGCGGTGGCTGGGCAGTTCGGTCATAGTTCCCGTGATGAGCTGACCCCAGACGGTTTCACGGCCAATCATGCCGGCGGTATATTGGGCGGTATCTCGTCAGGGCAAGATATTCGTGTCAGTATCGCGCTTAAGCCAACTTCTAGCATTACTACTGCTGGCAAGAGTATCAATATGCAAGGCGAGTCGGTTGATATGCTGACCAAAGGTCGTCATGACCCTTGCGTTGGTGTACGAGCGACGCCTATAGCAGAAGCGATGTTAGCGATTGTATTACTCGATCATTATCTACGCCATCGTGGTCAAAATGCTGATGTAAAGCCGCCGGTAGAATCAATTACTTAGATTGTTTATCGTAAAACTATAAACCCTTTATCTTTTCTAATGATGTTTAATTAGAAATGATAAAGGGTTTTTTTATGGTTGATTTGTTATAAAAAATTAGAAAGCTAATAACGCAATCGATAAAGTCTAATCAGTAAAGTGAATAAATTTTTAAGCAGCTATTTGATAGTAATCAACAGCCACACATTGTTGGTGGCGAAATACCAATAGCAGTTGCTGACTGGGAATAGCGAGCCAATGTCCAAACTCAAGACTGTCGATGCCTTGATTCGATAAGTTTTGCGTACAATCGTGACGGCTATATCCTAAGCAGTTTTCTATAATTTGGTTTTGAGTAAGAAGATTGGGCATGGTTTTTCTATCCTTGATTTTGCTGACGACTTTGAATAACGCTATCGTAAAATAAAAAGATAGAAAACATGTGTAGGAATGATGGAAATTTAATGAAATGTCATTAATGATCTGGCTGTTAATGATTAAAAGGAGCTTTATTGAGGTGGGCGAGTAGTTATTCTACCCAAAGCTTTTATTCTTTAGCTAAAGGTAAAGTAATACTAACCATTACACCAAAACTTCGATGTTTGGTAGCGTCACTATTATCACTACTGTCATCACTATGAGCGTCAACATTATTAATGGCCACATGACCTCCATGATGTTCAATCACTTGCTTCACTAAGGTTAAACCAAGTCCAGTGCCTTTTTTGAGTGTGCTGTTAGACATACTAGGCTGTTCTTGTTTAATGTTTGGTGCTGAGTTATTGTGGGATGAAAAGGCTGATGAATGCTCTGACACATAGTTTGATGAATGATAAGTAGGCTGGCTTTGATGCGATAAGCTAAAATAACGGTCGAATGCTTTATTAACGGCATAGTCAGGCAACAATTTACCATCGTTAAAGATTTCGATAGTCACGGTTTGCGCTGCGCTATGCATATAGATAATAACCGTGCTTTCGGCAAAATGAATGGCATTATCTAACACGTTTTGTAGCACTTGTACCAACCAAAACTGGTCAGCAAAAACACTGGTATTTGCCAATATATTTGGTGGTAAGATTATTGTTTCAGTAAAATTTATATCATCAATATAGATTTTGATAGGTGTTAGATGCTGCTGTTGCAACTTAGCGCTATTGTCTTTTACAAGGGTTTGTAATAATGGCAATAGCGGCGTTAGCTGCCGATTCAGCTTAAAGCTCGGTTGCTCAATCTTGGCAAGTAATAGTAGCCGATCAATTAATTGCTGCATTTTGATGCTTTGTTCACCAATGGTTTGGATGAGCATCTGTCGATCTGCATTATCAAGTGCACTGCTATCAAGCCCGTCGTCTTCCAATAGTTCGCTGCTGGCGCGAATTGCTGTTAAAGGGCTTTTGAGCTCATGGGTGAGGGTATGGACATAATCAGTGACATAGGCTCGATTTTCCAGTCGGTGTTTCATAGATTCAATAGTATCTGTCAGGCTATTGAGTTCATGACCTAAGTAAAAATACGGCTTTTTGGTATCCTCGGCCAGCGCACTGGTATATTGGGTCACTAAGGTGATACTTTGCTTCAGCCACCATGCGACCAGTCCTGCTAGAATTAGGGCGACAATGCTCATCAGCAGCGCTGTAATAAGCATACGATTGCGCGTATTATCCAAATAAGGCAATACGCTAGCGACAGGCTTGCCAACGCTGACTATGCCAATCAAATTGCCAGCTTCATCCTTTATTGGTTGTGCCACATACATTATCGAGCTATCGCGCTTACTATTATTATCTGTGGTACTTCTCGCGCCATACTGACCTTTTAAGGTCAAATATACGTCGTTCCAGTGACTATAGTCTTGCCCTTCATCATTGTCAGGCTCGGTTAGGGAGTCGTATATGACCATACCTCTATTATCTGTCACGTATATCCGGAAGCTGCTATAGCTTTTGTTTCTATATTCTGGCTTTGTTGCTTTACTAATCGCTGGCGTGCCGATAAATGCCGTATCAAGTTTTGCTTGATAGTCTTCATCGTATAACTGTCTTGAAGACAATGGCAACTGCAAACTTGCTGCGAGTAATTTACTGGTATCTAATAACGTATCTTCGATGACTTGCTGTGCTGTCGGTTTGATATACCCAAACAGCTGAGTAAAAATCACCACACCGCAAATCATTATTACTAGCGCAACTGCTAACCAAATCCTAAAAAATATACTCAAATTCAGTAGTCGTTTCGGCTCAGTCGTTTGCTGCATGATGCCAATAGGATGTAGTTTTGCATACCAGTTGCTTTGGCTGGTATTAGCACTATTATTGGTTTTATGAGTCATAGGTTTAAAACTGCTATTAGTGCTCGGCAAGGTCGCTTTAAGTGTATAAGTATAAATATACTACTTAGTATCGAAGGAATATCAAAGCCTAAGCTGGACATAACGCATATCCAAGACCACGATGGGTGTGAATGACTTCAATGCTAGAATCGACGCTTGCAAGCTGCTTACGAATGGATTTGACATGGCTGTCAATCGTCCGTGCTAAGCGATGGTCAGGATAATCACTGACAGCATTGAGTAGCTGTTCACGGCTGAATACTTGATTGGGGGCTTTTAATAAGGTCAATAAAATTTTGCGTTCTGTGTTGCTCAGCTCCAGCTTGTGCTCTTGCCACAGCAGAGAGTAGTTGAGCGGTTGATAATGCCAGACACCAGATTGGCATTCAAACGTTAGCGCTTGCCCCGACATATTATTAGAAAGGCTGTTACTAGATAACGTGTTGCTCGATGAAGCATTGTCGGCGGTATTATTTGCCGTTTCTGTATGGTTATTAGCAGACTGCTCATAAAGTAATTGTTCACGTCGCCAAATGGCTTTTAGGCGGGCGACTAACTCTCTAGGACTAAAAGGCTTGGCACAATAGTCATCACCACCCATCTCTAAACCTAAGATACGATCGACCTCATCACTACGCGCAGTCAAAAATACCACAGGCACATCCTTGAGTGTTCCTATGTCAGGAGCATGACGTATCTGCTGGCACAAACTTAAACCATCACCGTCTGGCAACCCCACGTCTAAGATAATCGCTGATAAATCTTGCGCTTTTTCACTACGTAGCATCGGCAGTACGCTGCTGGCATTATCTAACCAAGTGATTTGCCAGCCTTCACGCTTGCAGGTGACTTTAAGCGACATCGCAATAGCAGGATCATCTTCTACCAATAAAATATGAGTCATAAGCGTTATATCGTTTTATAAAAAAAATTAAGCTAAAGTAGCGTCAATCACAGCTATATTTACAAAGATTGAAAAATGTTAATAAGGCGTCATACACTAAGTATCAATCTATTAAATTATCGTAGCATAAAAGTAGTGCTGTATTTTTCTAGCGCTCATTAAATATTGTGAAAAATTGATGGAAAAGCTGAAGTGCGATAGTTAAATAGTAGGCCGTCAAATAATACCGATACTATCAAACAAAATTTCAAACAGTTTAAATGATTAATTAAAAGCATTAATAAAAAAGACCAACTCAATCGCTGCTAAGTTGGTTTTTTAAATGCGTAGTGCCTAACGAAGTTTTTTGATGCAATGCATACTATTTTAAGCCTTTACAATTAGCATAATAGCTCACGGTCGCTGGCCAATCTGAGAAGATGCCTCTGACACCGACGTCTTGTGCCAGTACATCGATGTAGTTCATCATATCACCATCATTATTAATGGCATCGCCCAGACCACTATAATACCAGTCGCCGCCACCTGCTAGTGGTCCTGAGCGCTCAAGTGACCAGGTGAGAATATCAAGCCCATTGGCTTTAGCTTGTGTCGCGTATGTGGAAGGTATCATCTTGCCATTGCCATCGGTAGTGACCAATAGCCACGATGCCGGTGCGATAGTATTGACGCCGCGAGCTTTGATATCGGCTAATGAATGCTTCCACGTGGTCGGGTCGTTTTTATCAAAAGTCTTGCCTGCAGCGGTTTCATTGCTATCATCAATTAAGTAGATGGCATTGGCAGCAAAGAGTGGCTCGTTGTTAAGCCAATAGTCAAAATCTTCGATATTAAATGACTGCGGGTACACCTCACTGGCGGACACGCCTGCACTCTTATAAGTGTCAATCAACTGTTGACGGTAAGTATCTAAACTATAACCATTAAAAGGCATAGTAACGACGGGAGATTTCAGTTCAGGCGTGTGCTTCATGCCCAAGCTGCTGGCAAGCGCAATGTGCTCTTTTAAAGTGAGTAGTTCACCGTTTTGTGAATATAAGTCCGTTCGCCACGGCGCCGTTGCATTCATATACTCATTAATATTGGTCGCTTGAGGGTTCGCGGCGTCCATTTTTCCTTTAAGACTTTTGAATTCACTCGCGCTAATATCCGAGGTTCGGCATTCAATGTCCGCCGCATTGGTCAGTATTCCATTGCCATCCACTATTGGTGGTACGGTACATTGGTCAGCCAGTGTGGTCGCGAGAATGTTGGTGGTGGTATGTAAGTCGTTTTGTGCGTGGCGACATACCAGCTCGCCATCTTTGGTGAAAGCAACATCACACTCTGATATACCTGCGCCCATTTGTGCCGAAGCCACATAGCTGTCATAAGTATGCTCAGGAAACTGTAATGGTGCGCCGCGATGGGAAATAGAGAAGTCTGTCTTGCTAGGTATTTGCGCTTTGCAAGCCAGCAACTCGTCTTTGAGCGGGCTCTCATCCATATCATTGACCAGATAAAATGGTCGAACTCCATAGCTATATGCGACGGATTGGGTCGGTTCATCAGTAGTCGGTGGTAGAGTAGGCGGTACTGTAGTTGATGAGTCGCTATCTTCATCACAACCTATTAATAATAGGCTGCTGGTAATAGCCAAAGGCAAAGTAAAACTTATTTGAATAACTCGTTTAAGTGATACTCTCTTCAACTGATTGCGCTTAGCCACTGAATTATTCGAAATTGTCATGTAAACTGTCTCCACAAAAAATGCAAAATAATAAGTATGACTGTTATTGTCATTTACCTAGCACTCAAAGTATCGAGTCATGTTTAAGGAATGATGACAAACGAAACTATTTTGTAACTTTAACCCTATTTAAATTTTTGAATATTATTAAGGATCAATTATGAGTGAATATTTAGAGTGCGTCATTGTAGAACACAACCCCCATAAAAAAACTATTAATCGGTCAGTCATTTGGCTACATGGTTTGGGTGCCAGTGGTCATGACTTCGAGCCAGTCGTGCCGCAATTAGGATTGTCTGATGATATGGCTGTACGCTTCCTATTTCCCCACGCTCCACAGCGCCCAGTGACAATCAATGGTGGCATGGTAATGCCAGCTTGGTACGACATCTTAGAGATGAGCCTAGAACGGAAAGTTGATATTGCGCAGATTGAAGAGTCCTCTCAGCAAATCCATGACTTGATTAGTCGTGAAATAGAGCGAGGCGTGTCACCTGAACATATTGTTATTGCTGGATTTTCACAGGGCGGGGCAGTGGCTTATCATGTTGCGCTCAGCTATCCAGAGCGTTTGGCTGGCTTGATGACACTATCTACTTATTTGGCGACCAATGACAATATCAGCTATAGTGAAGCGAATAAAGACATGCCGATATTGATTGAGCATGGCACACACGACCCTGTCGTTCCGGTTGTTTTGGGTGAGCAGGCGCAGCAGCTACTATCAGAGAAAGGCTATAACGTCGTTTACCATACTTATCCAATGGCACATCAGGTTTGTATGCCGCAGATTCAAAATATAGGTAAGTGGCTGAATGAAGTATTGGCTTAGATGATTAAGCTGTAACGTAATGTAATGTAATACGAACTGCTAATAGGTTGCAAGCAGGCGTATAAGTGCTATATAATCATCGACCTTATTGGGGATGTTCTGGCTTCGACGCTGGTGATGAAACTCAATGATGCATGTCGAGAGTATATGTCCTCTCGTTAATCAAACATATATTGTTATAGTCGCAAACGACGAAAATTACGCTCTAGCAGCTTAAACCCTGCTTACTTGGTTGCTGATCACCTACAGTTGGTCAACTAAGTTGAAGCGTCCGCATGTAGGATCGCCACAAGTGATTGTCTCAATCGCTTGGGTTCAAAAGTAGAGAATCGGCTAATCCATCCTGACTGTCGGATCGGTGCAGACTAAAATTAAAGACAGAAACTAAACATGTAGATTCATGAGCGTAATGCTGGCGGACGCGGGTTCAACTCCCGCCATCTCCACCAAATATTAAAAATCCGATCACTCAATGTGGTCGGATTTTTTTGGTTTGGTTTGGTTTTAACGTTTTTAGTGCAAAATAGTGATAAATTGCAAAGTTAATTATCAATTTTATCTCTAAGGTTTATTTAGCATAGCTAAATCAGCGATATCATTAAATATATCGAGCTGTATTACAACCAAACTAGGATTCAAAAGGGTATGAGGTATAAATCGCCAAGACAGGTGTGGTTTGACTTTTACCGTCAGGCTGCTTAACTAAAATTCCCCAAGTTGTTGCTACGGATTTGACAGCAGGGGGCATGTTAAACTGGCAACCCTTGAATAGTTGGATTGGTTAAATAAGAGTCGTTTGCATAGCACGATTGGTTATGTGTCGCCTTTTGAGTTTGAAAAGCGGTATTATGATAATTTAACCCTGTCAGGCATTGCTGCCTGACTCAAGTAAAACACTCTCCGATATAGTCGGGGCGGTTCAAAGAGCTTGAACGCGAGAATAAAGAGCTTAAGCAAGCTAATGAAATCATCAGGAAGGCTGCGGCTTTTTTCGCCCAGGCGGAGCTCGACCGTCCACCCAAGTAATGATCAGTTTTATTAATGATAACAAAGCTGAGTATGGGGTCGAGCTGATCTGTAGAGTCCTACCGATTGCCCCGTCAACTTATTATCGTGCTCAAGACTTAAGCGACAACCCACACAAGCGTTCACTGCGCAGTCAGCTTGGCGACTTTTACATCGGTGAGATTAAACGTATTTGGCAGGTCAGAAAATGCCGTTACGGTGCGCGTAAAGTCTGGCAGCAGATGAAAGCTGATGGGTTAAAGGTTGCTCGTTGTACCATAGAGCGTTTAATGAGCCAGCATGGCCTACAAGGCGTTTGGCGCGGTAAAGGTAAAATAACAACTCACAGCCGTGATGATCAAAAGCGTGCTGATGACTTGGTCAATCGCAACTTTAATGCCCAGCGTCCTAACCAGCTCTGGGTTGCAGATTTTACTTATATCAAGACGACTAGCGGCTGGGTCTATACCGCTTTTATTATTGATGTGTTTGCTCGCGCTATCGTTGGCTGGAAGGTCTCTAATCGTATGAACACCGATATGGTGATGGCCGCTTTAAATCAAGCGATAGCTGATAGAAACAACCCTAAGGATGTGATTCATCATAGCGATAGCGGGGTTCAGTATTTATCCATCCGCTATACTGATAAGATGGCTGATTCTGGCGTCATTGCATCTGTTGGCACAACAGGCGATTCATACGACAACGCATTGGCTGAAACGGTCAATGGGCTTTACAAGTCTGAGGTGATTTATTATTTGAAAGAGAGCTGGATTGGCATTAACGATGTTGAACTGGCAACTCTTGAGTGGGTGGACTGGTTTAATAAAACCCGTTTGCATAGCACGATTGGATATGTGTCACCCTTTGAGTTTGAAAAGCGGTATTATGATAATTTAACCCTGTCAGGCATTGCTGCCTGACTCAAGTAAAACACTCTCCGATATAGTCGGGGCGGTTCAGAGTGAGTCAATCGTATTTGCCGTCAGCGTATAACTCCCTGCCACCACATCCGACTGGGTAGCGCCTGACTGCCTGACTATTGTTTTCGCCGTCCAAAGCGTGGAAGCAAGGATGCTGTCTTTGCTGACGAGTATCACATCAGGAGCACCTAACACTTCGGTG
>NZ_NEXU01000009.1:0-5655 GCF_002224105.1 Psychrobacter sp. DAB_AL32B
ATAACGATGACGCAGTACGCCAAGCTCTAATATATGCTCATCAGGGGCAAAGGTGGCGCTAGAAGTGATGGTTGGCGTTTCAGCGTTGGCTTTGCTGCCTGTATTCACCGACCACTGTAGTCCTATCTGCTTGGGCGTGTCATCAAAGCTAAAAGCGACCTCAGAATCGGAGCTAAGTCCATACTGGGCGATACCCGATATCCAGCCACTGTGGCTGTCATCGTCATTAATTTGCGAATGACCGAGGCCACCACCATGCCATCTGGGGGATGCGCCGCCTTGCAAGTTATGTCTATTCGATAACCCAGCATCGCGAGTGGTGATATCTTTCTCATCGACATCGCCCATACCGATACCGTCGAACAGTGCGCGGCTAATGACCGGACTGTCGATATCACCGTACCAGTGGTTAAGCAGTACCGATTGTCCAAGTCTCGGCGCAAACTGCCAGCCATGCGAAGCACCCGAGGATAATTGTAATGCGCGCAGGGGCGGGGTAGTGCCGTCATCGTGAGGGCTGATGCCTGATGCCTGACCAGACAGGGGTGGTGATGGTGCTGTGCAAGCCGTCATCGGTAACGGAGGATGAGTAGCTCGATGAGGCTGAGGCGACGGTGTCACTATCAAGCTCTATACCGATTATACATATAGCAGTAAAATGAGTAACAACATTGGAAACATCGTGAATTAGACTTAAATATATATACTTATGTTTGCACCAAAAGATTGACGTTGTAATATCTATAATAAGAGAATAAGTACAAGAAATTTAAACCAATCATTTCAAAATTATTTATTAATTAACATTGTACGATAACCTCTAAAGCGACAGCCTTGTCATTTAAAAAATATAAATAAAATAAATCGTCACTATTATTTTCCCGTAAACTAAACAAAGTGTCGTAAACTGTTTCTATATCTGTAAACTCAATACCTATTATTTCTTGTGACGAACTAAGTTCATTTTCCAAGACTTCAAAGTCGTTATATTCTAAATCTTTGGGCGTAAAGTTGCTATCAACTACAAGTCCTTTGTAATTGAACTTGAAATTATCAGGAAATCCAATAACTTTTGATACAACCCCTTGACCGTCCATTACGTTCACTGCCATATTCCCATATTGAAAGATGCTTTCATATTCACTTTCTTCTTGAGCAAGAAAGCCTCCACAATCTCCAACAACTGATATCTCTTTTAGCTCATTTTCAAAACTAGATATACCTTTAATACTATCCAAACTAATAGTTTCACCTACTTTAACTTCCTTTATAATGAGAGGTTTCTGTTGATTTTGTAATTTAGTGTCTTGAGTTTTTGTATGTTGTTGAATTCTTGCTTCATCACCTTGAGCTTCCTGATAAGGTTTTTCGGTTTGAGTTTTGGCAGTTTGGACATCTGGGTTTTGCGTAGTAGCGTTATTATTACATGCGCTAACTAATATAGTAAAAAAAATTGTAAAAGCGATTCTATATTGCATAATTAACTATCCAAAATTTAATAGATACCAATAGTAACTTCAGCTCATCAAGCTGAAGGAATTTCTGGGAAAAATGGCAAAGGGTCAAACCTGCCTACCAATCCTTTGCCAGGACTGCCTGTAGAAACGTGCCTAACTTCGAAATGTAAATGTGCTCCACTAGCGATAGTAGTCATACCTCTAGCATTACCGCTAGCTCCAGTTTTACCTAGAACTGTACCTGCAGTTACATCTTTATTTTTATATTCAGTATTTATTTGACTAAGATGAGCATAAAAAAACCATACTTTATTTCCTTTAATGTTTTTCTTAGCATAAGACTTTTGTGGCTCTGGTAAGATACTTAATTCACATTCTAATACAAGATATGCTCCAAAGTTTTCTTTACTCTTGTAAGACTCGTTAATAACAGTAACCTTGCCATTAGCAACAGCTTTGATCGGTACTCCTGGAATTGCACGAAAATCTATACCTTGATGGTTTCTTGTACCACCGCTTCTTACACGACCATATGTAGCAGCTTTTCTCGAAGATAAACGAGCAGTTCTAACTACACATTTATCTAAAGGATTGCACCAAGCTATATCAGGTTTCTTAGCCTTATAAACATAAGCAACACCGTTTTTATCACTATTAGCGATGATAGTACCTTTTTCGATTTCTTTGCCGTTCTCATTGACTAATACTTTAATGAGGATACCGACATCTGAATCATGCGTACGGCCTCTCGTACCATCACTACCCGTCACTGAAGTGTTTTTACCGTATTTAGTAGATTGAGTAATATATGAAAGCCCCGATAACGGCTTATTTGTAGATTCATCAATAAATTTTATGGTAATTTTAGCTTCATCTAATGAAACCTCAAGCGTCGGTCCTGTTTCTGTCTTTTTTTCAATCTCTGTTACTTTTGGTTTTTCTATTTTAATGACAGGATCTTGCTCTGCTTGAGGTTTTGGCGTGACATCTTGTTTGCTCGTTTCTGGAGTAGTCGGTGTTTCTTGATTCAAGGCATCTGACACATCGCTGATATCTTCTTCGGTGATGTCCTTACCTATCATTATAGTCCATTGTTTAGAAGCATAGGTAACGATGGCGGTTGTTTGAGCTCTACCTTGTCCATCGACGAGGGTAAGTTTTTGACCAGCAAGGGCTTTAATAGTGCTAATACCTTGACTGTTAGCTCTCTTTATAGCAGATTGTCTGCCACGGTATAGGATTTTAAATTCGTAATGCGGTATGAGTTGGTTATTGTTATTAACAAACTTAATGTTAAAGGCGACGATAGGAACTTTTAATACTTTGGTCTGTCCGTTCAAGTCTCCTGTGACAGGGAATGCCATGCTGTAAATAGATTGTTTCTTACCACCGTCATCGTCAAGGTAGACGCCAATAGATTGACTGACATCAGCTTTTATGCCTGAGTCGATACCTGAGTCATCCGTTTTATGGGGTTTGATATTGTTCTTGTACTCAAGGTGATAGGTTGTGTTTGGTAAAGGTTTGTCTGTGTCGCCTTCGACTAGCTTGATGTTGAAAGTTACTTCGTCAATAATAATATTAGCAGTGCCGTCGTCCTTTTGTTCTGAACTACTTGTTTTATCACTATTGGTATTACTATTGCTATCATTACTCTCTTGAGTAGCTTCCGCTTTTTTATGTTCTGATAGTATAGATGAGTAGTTATTCTTACCTAGATAAATTATTTCATAACCTTGTATCTGATCTGCTTTTTGAATTATTGTTTCAACAAGATTCCCATCTATTTTCAACTGAATTTTCGTTTCTGGATGTCTAATTATTACTGGTAAATTACCTTCTTTATCAGTTTTATGAGTAACTACTATTTTACCTAGATTAAATTTACCCTTAAATTCAGAGCTGATTTCAACTTCTTTGTTGGGAATACCAACCTTTTTAGCATCTACAATCTTTACGTATATTTTTCGTTTACAACAACTTTGAATGTCATAGTGAGCAAACAGACTCATATATTTACCAACACTAGTGCCATTACCATCAACTTCGTTAGTTCTTCCATTTGATGTTAAAAATGCTATTACTGCATCATCGCCTTTTAAGTGTCTGGCTGCAATGACTCCTGATTCTGTAACTTCAAAAGAATCGAGATTTTTTGCTTTTGTGATAGTTTTACCATAAAATTCATTTGCATTTTTATTTCTCATATAGCCGCATAAACGATCAATCCAGTATTGAATTGCTTTCATTTGTATTTCACCACTATTTTTAAAAACATCAAACGATGAAGCACCATACTTGTTTGTCCAGTATTTATTTTTTTTCTTTCCCCAATCTTGATATGTACCGTCTCTAGTTCCATCTTTTATATAACAACCTACATCTTCTAAAGCTATTTCAGAAAATTGAAATAGCCCTACATAATCCCAAGGATTTAATCTTCTAACAGATGCAGGATTGTCTACGTCCTTGCCTTCTTTGTTTTTTCCAGTATAGGTATAAGAGTAACGTAGATCCGAAGATGATTCTTGTCTAGAAACAGCTCCAATATATCCTACTCTATTAGGGGTATAGGTCGCTCCTTTAACTGGCTTTATTAATGAGCTCATATTATTCTCCCTTCGCTATTGAAGATCTCTTTCTACAAGCTTCAGGAGCATAGCTGTAATCTAAAGCATTTTGTGAAGCAATATACTTTTCTAAAAGTTTTTTTGTACGCATATCGCTGCCAGTTATATTATCCCTGATAAAGGAACAACCATCGTATAGCATACCTGTCATATCATAGTTTCGCGGATTAAATATATAAAAAACTTGCCCTAAAGCACATTTACTATCAAAGCAAATTTTATTAAATACATACTTCTTATTAGTATTTATATCTTGTATGTATACTCCTTCTCGCTGTGATCCCATTGCATAGATTTCTTTTTTAGTAAGATCAATAGGGCTGAAAAGTTTAAAAATCATTTTTTGGAATGCTTTGTCATATCTTCTATCGTAATCAGGATTAATACCTTCTATTGTTGGTAATACTTCATTCACTAGCTCAAATGGATAAGTGTCAAATTTTCCATCGCCATACTCATAAGTTAAGTACTGAAAAGGAACCTTATTATCTGTTAATTCTTTATTTAATTTATCGGTATAACTTATATGTTCTACTATATGGGTTTGTCCTAAAGGTCCATTTTTTTCATCTTTTGAACGAGAAATCATTTTGAGCTGGACAACTGGTATACTATCTCTGTAATTTTCATAATCTTGTTCATTTGTTGTTTGAGCTACACTGGTAAGCGGTGTTATAAAAATGCCTACAAAAAAAAGAGGAATATTTTTATTATTAAATAAGTACATAGATTATCCTATAAATTTACTCTATAAAAAATGTTAATAACCAAAGCCGTCGTCATCATGTGCATGATTGTCACCACAATCTTCAAATAGGTCTTCAATAGAGCAATCATCGCACTCTATCTGATCTGATACGTCAGTGATCTTAATCTCTCCTTTGTGATTAACATTACCAAGAAGCTCTAATTCGACTTTCTCAGCCTTATCACCAAACACTCTTAACGTTTGCCCCTCTCGATCAAGCTGTCCCTCAATCTCGGTACCTTGCGTATGATTGATTAGTTTGTAACTGATACCTTGATCTATTGAATCTTGTGGCAACAGTTTCTTTAGATCAAAAGCTTTACTAAATAATCCTGACTTAAGCAAAGAAATAACTGGCGCATTCACTTGCCTTCCAGCCATCAACTCCTTCTTCACCGCCTTAACTTTAATCGTTCCCGGACACACCAACTTAATACCACTGTCATCTATCGTGATGGATGCGCCGCCACTGGTTTGCAGCTTAATCCGCTTCGGACTAGAGATATTTACTTGTCCTGACTCACTACCAATCGTCATACCTTGCTGACTATGTAATTGCAACTCACCGCCTTGGGCTTGTATCGCCACAGGTTTGGTATTGGCACTGATATGTAAGCCTGACTGATCGGCTTGACCACCAACTCCTGAAAGCGTGTCAATCGTATTTGCCGTCAGCGTATAACTCCCTGCCACCACATCCGACTGGGTAGCGCCTGACTGCCTGACTATTGTTTTCGCCGTCCATAACGTATTATTAGCAGAGGCGAGGATACTATCTTTGCTGACGAGTATCACATCAGGTGCGCCTAAGACTTCGGCG
>NZ_NEXU01000010.1:0-44474 GCF_002224105.1 Psychrobacter sp. DAB_AL32B
AAAGCGATGACGTAGTACGCCAAGCTCTAATACATGCTCACCAGGGGCAAAGGTAGCTTTGTCTGTAATAGTTGGCGTCTCAGCATTTGCTCGCGTGCCACTATTTGCCGTCCACTGTAGACCAATCTTGTTCGGTGTATCATCAAAGCTTAGGCTCACCTCAGAATCGGCGCTAAGTCCATACTGGGCGATACCCGATATCCAGCCACTGTGGCTGTCATCGTCATTAATTTGCGAATGACCGAGGCCACCACCATGCCATCTGGGGGAAGATCCGCCTTGCAAGTTGTGTCTATTCGATAGTCCGCTATCACGAGTGGTGATATCTTTTTCATCGACATCGCCCATACCGATACCGTCGAACAGTGCACGGCTAATTACCGGACTATCGATATCACCGTACCAGTGGTTAAGCAGTACCGATTGTCCCAGACGTGGGGCGAACTGCCAACCGTGCGCCGCACCCGATGAGAGTTGTAATGCGCGCAGGGGCGGGGTAGTGCCGTCATCGTGAGGGCTGATGCCTGACCAAACGGGCGTAGTAATGGTTTGTTGTAGGTTGTCAGTGCTGACACTAGAGTCGTAGCTGGGGGAGGCTGATAAGCTTGCGTCGCCAGTACGTGCTTGAGTCAGACCCGTATAGGTGCTGCTGACAAAGGAGAGCTTGCTGGGATAAGGGGCGTAGGGGGTAGTCGCTTCTAATAAAGTGGCTGATACCCAAACCCCAGTATCTCTGGCAATATCGTAGCCATGATCAGGTATAGACAGATGAATGGCGTTTGTCACATGACGTTGCATGTGCTGCACTGTGCGCTGTAACCACTGCTTAATAAATACCTGATGATGATAAGAGACGCTATCGTTGTCAGGTTCGATACCGATTGTCGTCACAGCAATGCAATGAGTAGATAGACTGCCAATAGATGGTAAATTGTTAATACTCACAGGACTACCGACACTAAGACCACGCATGGCACCAGTCGCTTGATAGGTTTCGCGGTGGCAGCGATTGGCACATATCCACTGTTTAGCAACATTGGTGGCGGCCTCATCGCTGTTTACTCGAGACGGTGCAGCAAGTAGTACAGTGCTGTCATCCGTCGTTAACGGTGATTCATCTACCGCTTGACCTTCATAGATTGTATCGGCTGCCAAACCATCTGCCCGTACTATGACCGTATGACTACCAAGTTGCCGAGCACTCATCTGTAGCGCATTCACACTGTCTTGACCTGACTGTACCGAGGATTGTGCGTAGCGGTAGCTTAGTGGCAATAGCTCACTTTCATCTAAGTCACTGACCAGCCACCACGTACCAAGCTCATCAATTGAATCACCTGATACCCACAAGGTAGACACTCCAATATCAGCAAGCAGTCCAGTAACAAAGTCATAGTCACTGACGTCCGATTGGGTACGCATTGGTAACGGTATATATAAGCGCTTTGACGATGCATTGTCTGATGATAAAAGGGACTCAGACACTTGCCATTGCACATCATAGTCGCCAAGGATAGTGGTCACAATATCGAGCGTCGATTGATTGATAAAACAACGGGTATGTATCGACTGGGTCAACTGCCAATCAGGGCTAACGATATCTAAAGTATAGAAATGCATCGCCCCATCCGACTGCTGATACTTTATCCCTCTTATCAGCCCAGTACCAGTACGACCGCTAGCAGTACGATCAGCGGATAATGTGGTTAAGCATATAGGGGAGTCGATTAATAATAAACAATCGTCCGAATGTAATATATTATTAACAAACAAAAGTACTTTAATACTATCAACTTGGTTAACACCACTTACCATAGAAAATGCGATAGGATAAAAGGCGTTTTTAGTTAAAATACTGGTATCAATGGCTATTTTATGTAGACGAGCGGTCTGAGAAGGCATAATAGAGGTACCATGACTGCTTATTTTATGCCAAGGAAATGGCTAGAATAGAGATGTTACTGAATTATTTACTAAGAAAATTATAGAGTTTATTGAAATATTGTCAAGTATATGTATAATCAATCTCAATTATTTTTAAAAAATAAAGAACTTTAGTTCTATTAATAGTGTTTTTAGATGTTTTCTCTTTATACTTTTAGTGATGATACTGCGCTTATGAACCACATTTATCGTACCAAGCTTATAGACAATAAACTTACAACTGCAGGTCTGCTATCTGTTGTGCTTACCGCTTCTTTGTTGACAACTGGCTGTAGCACGACCACCAAGGAAAGCCAGCAAAATACAGACAGTCAACCAATAGTCAAACAGTTAAGTGAGCCGTCACTCGCGTACCTGTCTGACGCCACCGAGATGAGTAATGCCAATCAAAGTGATGTTGAGGCGTGGATGGCTATCGCTAAAAGTAACTATGAAGCGAAACGCTATGCACGGGCGTTAAGAGCGGCGAACGAAGCTCTTAGTATTGACAACGAAATGATCGACGCGCGTCAGATTGCGATGCTCTCAGCAGTCAAAGTGATGGAGAGCAATATTGATGCTTATCACGACGATGCATTGATGGATAGCGGTGATAAGACAATGTTTAAAGACACATTAACTGATATCACAAGCCTAATTAATACGTCTAATTAAAACAATTTTGGGCAGACAAATGCATTTATCTCATACTAATAATGGCGAGCAACGACTTACGATGACCAGTATAAATAGCAGTATAAAAGTCAGTTTTAAGCTACCTAAAGCGCTCTTGGTGGGTTTGTTTATTATGGGCTCAGCGATGAGTGCAGCGCATAGTGAGCTTGTGATACAAGAGAAAGATCCAGGCGCTAGCATCATCAATCAATTTGCTGCGCTCAAGAGTGCTGATGCACAGTCAGTGCAACTGCATCAATTGATTACAGATCTCAATCAGAGGCTAGATAGCAATCCAAATGATTCTTTAGCATGGGAGATTCTGGCGCAGATTTACTATAACAATGGCTATCATGATTATGCTGTCTATGCAGCCAATGAGGCAATTGATCTGGGTCAAAATACTGCTAAGCTGAAAAAGATATTGCTAAATAGCAGCGCTATTGTCTCCCAAAGCCAATTGCGATCAGATTATTTGACGGATGAGGTCGATGGAGAGTTTTTAAAAGAGTATCAGTACGCTCTTAGTAAAATCTATGGTGAAATCTACGGTTTTAATTACGATGAGTCTTTGCCAAAACCACCTGCACCAGTTGTAAAGTCTAGAAACACTAAAACAACAAGCAAATCAAAAGCGCAGCGCCGTGCCTCTGTAAAAAAGCAAGCCACTCCTGTTAAAAAGGCGACTCCTCCTAAAAGAAAAGCAGCAGTAAAACAACCGCCACGACCAGTACCAAAAGCGAAGCCTGTGAACAAACCGGCTAAACCATCATCCCCCAGAAACAGCAACGCCAAATCCACTGATCCATTCAGTATATTACGTTGAAACCAGAAACTGCTGAGGTAACTTATTATGGCAAAGCAAGACAGTGTGCAAAAGAAACTCGCAAAAGTACGTGCGCCTCGGGTGCATCTTACTTATGACGTCGAGGTTGGCGATTCGATTGAAACGAAGGAAATCCCCTTTGTAGTCGGCGTGCTAGGAGAGTTCTCAGGAGATTCTAAGCTTGAACAACCGCGCTTTAAAGACAAAAAATTTGTCGAAGTGGATTTGGATACTTTTGACGAGGTAATGTCAGGTCTAGCACCGCGTGCGACATTCCGAGTGAAAAACGACCTGAGCGATAAAGGTGGCGAGTTTGCGGTTGATTTAGCATTCAATCGTATCGATGATTTTCGTCCAGAATCTGTGGCTGCTCAGATTGAGCCGTTAAAAAAATTGGTACAAGCACGAGATCGCTTAGCAGATTTACGCAACAAGATATCGGCCAATGAAAAGCTTGAAGACTTATTGGACGATGTGCTCAAAAATACTGAACAAGTCAAAAAAATGGCAGAACAAAATCAAACTGACGGTGAGGATTAAACGATGAATGCCCAAGCCCAGCAGCATATAGCAACTGATTCGTTAAATAGCGAAAGCTATGACTTACTCGAAGAAATCGTCAATAAGAGTAACGTTGCCAAATCCGATGATGAAAAAAATCGTGCGATGTCGCAAATCGCAGAGCTGGCCAATGAAGTTATGCAAGGTACGGTAACATTATCAGATAATTTGGCCGCATCGATTGATGCCCGTATTGCCCAGATTGACGCGTTGATATCTAAGCAGTTGACCACTGTCATGCACGCGCCTGAGTTTCAAAAGTTGGAGTCGAGCTGGCGCGGTTTGCATTATTTATGTAGTCAAACGCCATCGGAATCTATGCTTAAAATCCGCATGATGAACACTAATAAACGTGAGCTAACCAAGGATTTTCAGTCTTCGATCGACTTTGATCAAAGCACCTTGTTCAAAAAAATCTACGAAGAAGAGTTTGGTAGCTTCGGCGGTGAGCCGTACGCCGCTATCGTCGGTGATTTTGAATTTACCCGCCAAAACTCAGATATGTATCTACTTGAGCAATTATCTCATGTCGCTGCGGCTTCCCATGCACCCTTTGTATCGGCAGCATCTGCTGAGATGTTTGGGCTTGATTCGTTCACTGATATTGGTCGTCCTCGTGATTTATCAAAAATATTTGAAACGGCTGAGTACATACGCTGGCGTGCATTTAGACAGTCAGAAGATGCGCGCTACGTCGCACTGACGGTACCTAGCTTCTTAGGTCGTCTGCCTTATGACCCTAAAGATGGCACAGTGGTTGAAGGTTTTAACTTTACCGAAGAAGTATCAGGTACAGATCATAGCGACTATCTATGGGTAAATGCCGCTTATGCCTTTGCTTCACGTTTGACCTCAGCTTTTTCTGATTATCGTTGGTGTGCCGCTATTCGTGGCGTTGAGGGAGGCGGCTTGGTAGAGGGTTTACCTGTCCATACCTTTAAGACAGATGAAGGGGACTTGGCACTGAAGTGTCCAACGGAAATCTCTATTACCGATCGCCGTGAAAAAGAGCTGAGTGATTTGGGTTTTATTCCGTTAGTCCATTGCAAAAACACCAATTATGCGGCCTTCTTTGGTGCGCAATCCGTGCAAAAAGCCAAAACATACCAAAACGATGATGCGAATGCCAATGCGGTGTTGTCAACTCAGCTGCAATACATTATGGCAGTGTCACGTATTGCTCATTATCTAAAAGCGATGATGCGCGATAAGGTTGGTAGTTTCTTAGCGCCTGGTAACGTTGAGTCGTTTTTAAATGACTGGATTTCTCGTTATGTGTTGCTAGATGACGGAGCCTCACAAGAAGCAAAAGCCCAGTACCCACTGCGCGAAGCTTCTGTACAAGTTGTAGAAGTACCGGGCAAGCCTGGAGTCTACAAGTCAGTGGTATTTTTAAGACCACACTTTCAACTTGACGAATTGTCTGTTTCTTTGCGTCTGGTCACTCAACTGCCGCAGTCTAGCAACAGCTGATCGTTTATTAAAATCCAACGTTAAATTTAAACTTCTCAAAACAAGGTATGTGATATGAAAGATATTTATATTCAGTTCCGTGGCAAATACAAAATTGATGGCGAGTCTCGTGATAGCGAGCATAAAGGTTGGCTTGAAGTAAATACTTGGGATCATTTGATCCGTCAGCCAAAATCAGCGACAGCAAGTAGCGTTGGTGGTCATACTTCTGAGCGTTGTGAGCATGCTGACATGACGTTTATGAAGGACTTGGACTCAACCAGCCCTAAGCTATGGGAAGCTTGTTCTGCTGGCTATACTTTTGATGAAATCCAAGTTGATTTTTATCGTGCCAACGGTGATAAACGTGTTAAATATCTTGAAGTAAAGCTTAAGCATGCGCTTATCGCGAGTGTTGAGCCGACTGTACGTTCAGAAGGCGTACCAATCGAAAAGTTTGGCATCAAGTATGCTGCTGTTGAGTGGACTTACACCCAGCAAGATATCGATGGCACTGCTAAAGGCGCTGTCACTAAGAAATGGTCGCTAGCCAATAACACTGCTACTTATACCGCCTAAGCTAGATAGTTTCAGGTGTTGTCTATTTATTGTGACAAAAAAGAAAGGTTTATATTTAGGCCTTTCTTTTTTCAAATGGGAGTGATCGTATCGATGAATTACGCTGCTAAGGTATCTGCCAAAGAGGTCGGTTTTCGCCCAAACCTGTTCGAACAGCTATTTGATGATCAGCCTCGTCATTTGGCGCATGAACTCGTGGTCCGCCGCCTCAATATTGATGAGTTAAAATCTTCGGTCGCACAAGACTTAGAGGCATTGTTAAATACGCGCTGTGTGTTGTCCAGTAAGCTTCAAGCTTATCAACATGTGCGCTCATCGATATTGAACTTTGGCATATTGGACTTTGTGGGCTTAAGCAGTGCCAATCCTGCTGATTGTGATTATATCTGTCGGCAAATCGCCCAAACCGTCGAGCAACAAGACAGCCGATTAAAAAACGTGCGAGTATCGTTAGATATTGGCGCCATCGATGTCAATCAGCTGTGTTTTTCTATTGAAGCTTTACTAAAAGTTTACCCCGCCCAAGAGCTGGTCAGTTTCGATGCATTCTTTGAGCCAAGCTCTCAGCGTTACTTAATAAAATAAAAGATATCATCGTCCAATCTGCACAGTTGGCAGCGATAAATATATTGAGGCATTATGGACAGTCTACTTCCTTACTTTGAGCATGAGCTTAGTCTGTTTAATAAACAGTCAAAGGAGTTTGCCAAAAAATATCCAAAAATAGCCAGTCGGCTATTGATGGGACACGATACGGTAGATGATCCACATATTGAGCGGCTGATACAGGCTTTTTCACTGATCAGTGCGCGCATCAATAAAAAGCTGGACGACTCGTATGCTGATTTTACCGAGTCTTTATTGGAAGTCGTCTATCCCGATTATCTCAAACCTTTCCCATCTGTCTCTATCGCGCAGTTTAATTTAGGCATGCAAGGCAATGCGATGAGCGAAGCGATTTTAGTTCCTAAACGAAGCCCATTTGCCAGCCAAAAAATAAATGGCACGCCTTGTCAATTTCAGTCAACCCAAGACGTGACCTTGCTGCCGCTACAGATAGACAGCGTCGACTTTGAGACACGCCAAGAAGTGTATGACAATCAGCATGGACTGCTTAACGGTTGCATTAGCATTAAGTTTAAAGCGCTTAATTCGAGCTTTGATTATCAAGCATTATTGAATCATCCATTAGATTTGTATATAGATGAAGACGCCAGTCAGGGCACCAGTCTGTGGGATCTACTAGGATGTGATATTAAGCAAACGCATCTTCATGGTAGGCAAGTCAATAAGATAAACGCTAGTCCGTTTGAGATTATAGGCTTTGACCCGGAGCAGCAAATTCTGCCCAGTCATCGAGTCAGTAATGCGGCCTCTGCTTTGTTAAAAGAATACTTTTATTTTCCAGAGAAATTCAACTTTTTACGCCTCAATCTTGGTCATACTTGCCCTGATTTAAAAATTGATAGTACTGGCTTTGAGATTCGCTGCTATTTTAAGTTTGATAAAAAAAACACCATCCGCCTAAAAAACTTGCAACAACTGAGTACAAGCAGTATTAAATTGTTTTGTACGCCTGTGGTTAATTTATTTAAGGCCGCGGCCAAGCCCATTCAAGTCACCCATCGTTCTATCTATTATGATTTGGTACCCGATACCCGCGCGCTGTTTCAGCATGAAATCTATGAGGTCAATAAAGTCATAGAGTCCAAACAAAGCGACAATCGTTTGCTACAGCGTGAATACCATCCATTTTATGCGCTCAATCACTATGAGCAACAAGATGCTGGTCGTTATTATCATATCAAACGTGACAAGGATATGGCTGAGTTTAAGCAGGGTTTTGAATATCAGATTATGTTTGTAGAGAAAAACCGTGAGGACTTGTCAGGCGCGGTGAGCATGAGTGCTTCTTTATTATGTACCAATAGAGATTTGCCAGCACAGGTTGTATTCGGTCAAAGTCGCGGCGATTTGTTTAGTGAAGGGATGACGGGCTTTAGCAGTCTGTCGTTGTTAAAGCAACCCACCAGAACGGCGCGATTTGAATACACCGGTGAAGAGCGTTGGCGCTTGATATCGCTGATTAGCCTAAACTTTTTATCGCTTGCTGGCCAAGATGCCGAGCTGATGAAAGAATATCTGTCGCTCTATGATATTACTCAATCTGCCTCTAACAAACTACTGGTCGAAGGTATTGTCTCCGTTACGACCAGTATCAAAGCTCGACGTATTCAGCGTTTGCCGCAACCGGGTTTTGTGCGCGGTACGGCGATTGATATTCAAATTAACCAAAAGAACTTTGCTGGGGTCAGTATCCGCCAGTTTGCCCATTTATTGGCGCATGTTTTTGGCTATCACGCCAGCTTAAATAGCTTTGTTGAGGTGTCTATAAGTGATGCTGTTACCAAAGAGGAGATATATAGATGTCAACCACGCAGTGGTCTCAGTCCTCTTATTTAGCCGATCTAATCGCTGCGCCGCAAGCCTATGAGTTATTGCAAGCGCTACGTTTGGTTCGCCATGAAGTCAGCATGGGGCATGCGCCTATCGAAGTGCGTTACCGTGCCTCCTTGTCATTGGCTTATCCGCAAGCTGAAATTGAGTCGATGTCACTCATTGCCCAAGACAATATGGAAGACGGTGGCGATTCAGTAAAGACTGGTCAAGTAGAGGCTAGTTTATTGAAGGCTAGGCAGATAGAAGTTTGCCCCGCAGTTATTGGACTTACTGGTCCATTGTCGGCCTTGCCAGCGATGTATACCGATCATCTGGCGTCGCGGGTAAATCACGCAAAAGATAAAGCAGCACCGGCATTTTTAGATTTGTTTAATCATCGTTTGACAGATTTGTATGTGCAAGCAAGCTGGTTTTACAACTTGCCATTACAGTATGAGTTAAACAATAAAAAAGACAGCTATCTGCTGAGCTTGCGAGCGCTGGCACGGCAGCCGAAGAAGCTAACGGCAATCGATAGCTTGATTGCTTATGCTGGCACGATTGCCCCAGGGCGTTTGACTGCTGACCAGTTGTCGCATGTGTTGTCGCATTTTTTGAACAGCACCGTCAGTGTTGAGCAATTCGTACCAGAATGGTTTGATCTACCAGCAAGCGAGCAAACGGCGCTCGGTGGGCAGCATGCTGCACTTGGGGTATCTGCATTTTGCGGCGCGCGGGCCGTACAGTTCGATAGCAAAATTAGAATTGTATTTCATCAGTTGGATGCCAAGCGCTATTTAAGACTGTTACCAGCCGGCGATATGTATCGCGTGATTATTGATTTTATTCGTAAATGGTGCGGTGTCTGCTTGGCGGTCGAGATGCAACTGGAGTTAGACAAGCAATATATAAGCCCTTTGTCACTATCAGAGAGTAGATTTGGTGGCTTGGGGCAGGGTGGGTTTTTGGTATCTCAGCCTGCAACTCAGCATCATGATGACACCCGCTATGCGCTGCCTATTCAGTAGAAAGATATTACTAAAAAAGACACGGTTAATAGTTGTATATAGGCAGTTCTAAATAAAGTCGATACGATTGTAATAAAGTAAATAGCCACGTACTACTGTTATAAATTTTTCTTGCTTGCTGTTCGCAAGCGTGACAGAGGCTGCGAAAAATTTACTCCAGTAGCACTCGTATCGCTTTTAAAGTGAATCAACTATAAGTTGCTTGTTTACTAATAACTCTCAATAGCCACTCTAATTTTGATACATCCGTTTAATAAAAATAATGTTAAGTCTAATGAGAATCCCAAAGGAAAAGGTTTATGAGCCAGTTAAAAGCTGTAATTACTCGCTTGAGTCCAAGTTGCCGACAGTGTTTGCAGCAGGCGGCTAGGCTTTGTATCAATAACGGGCATCGCGAAGTTGACACTGTCCATCTATTGCATGAGCTGATTGCTACGCCGCACAGTGATGTGGCTCAAATACTCAAAGTGAATAAAATCAATCAGCAGTCATTACTAGCAGACATAACAGATCTGCTCAATACTTTTGGTCAGGCAACAGGCTCAACCCCTGTTTTTAGTCAGGACTTGATGGCGCTGTTAGAAGATGCATGGGAGCTGGCAAGCAGCCAACATGGTCAGAGTGACCATAAAAATAGCCCACTAGAGATTCGTTCTGGACATATATTACTAGTGCTATTGGCGTATGAGCGTTATCAGGTATTATTAAAAACCCTTCCTGAGCAACTCCAGTATATCGATCGTTTTACCCTAAAAGATGATTATGAGCATCAATGTCTTGGTAGTACAGAAGGCAGTGGCTCGGCTAATATGACTAATAAAAGCGCTGATATTGATGACCATGCAGGAAGTCGTGAGTCTTTAGACACAGAGCAAGCAAATGCCAAGCCAACCCCTGCATTAGATAAGTATACCTATGATTTAACGGCTAAAGCTGATGCCGAGCAAATAGATCCGGTCATTGGCCGCGAGTTTGAGATTCACCAGCTTATCGATATTTTGATTCGTCGTCGCCAAAACAATCCCATCTTAACCGGTGAGGCTGGCGTGGGTAAAACGGCAGTGGTAGAAGGCTTGGCGCAAAAGATAGTCGCCGGTCAAGTACCTGATCAGCTCAAAGAGGTGACGATACGTAGTCTCGACATGGGGCTACTGCAAGCAGGGGCGAGCGTCAAAGGGGAGTTTGAAAACCGCTTAAAGCAAGTTATCGAAGAAGTACAAGCTTCGGTACAGCCGATTATATTGTTTATCGATGAAGCGCATACGCTAATAGGTGCTGGCGGGCAGGCGGGTCAAAATGACGCGGCTAATTTATTGAAGCCTGCACTGGCTCGCGGTGAACTCAGAACCATCGCTGCAACGACTTGGTCAGAATATAAAAAATACTTCGAAAAAGACGCGGCATTATCACGTCGCTTCCAAGTGGTCAAAGTCGATGAGCCTGATATCGAAACGGCAGTGGCGATGATTCGCGGTTTGAGTGCCAAGATGCAGGATCATTTCGGCATATTAATAGACGACGATGCGCTACAAGCGGCAGTGGAGCTATCGGCACGTTATATCAGTGACAGGCAACTACCGGACAAGGCTGTCAGTGTGTTAGATACGGCGGCCGCACGGGTGAGCTTATCAAAGACCGCCATGCCCAATCAGCTGGATAAATTAAAAGCCAAAGGGTTGCAGCTAGAGCAACATATCAATAATCTCAGTCAGCAGCTTGAGCGTATCGGCGGCGTTGACGAAAAAGAAAAGATCAGCCAAAAAATAGCTGTCCTTGATGAGCAGCGTCAGGCTAATCAACAAAGCATTGTTGATATGACCAGCCGCTGGCATGAGCAGCGTCAGCTTAATGATCAATTAGATGCGCTTAATCAACAACTGAATGGCGAGCTCAATACTGCTGATACCCTTAGTGCAAAAGAGCGCTTGGACAAACAAGCTGAGTATCAAAATATCGAGCAAGCGCTAACACAGATACAAGATAAGCAGCGCCTTATTCATCCTGTATTGGATCGGCAGGTCATCAAGCAGATTATCTCAGATTGGACCGGTATTCCACTTAACGATATGGCAGGTAATGAGAAAAACCATCTCTTAAATTTGGCCGATACCTTACAAGCACGCGTCATCGGCCAAGATCATTCTGTTGCCGCTATCGTCAAGCGGATTCATACCGCAAAAGCCCGCCTAGATGATCCCAATCGTCCGCAAGGTGTCTTTATGTTAGTAGGGCCAAGTGGTGTGGGTAAGACGGAAACCGCATTGGCGCTATCCGAGGTATTATACGGCGGTGAGCGTAATCTCATTACTATTAACCTGTCAGAATATCAAGAAGCACATAGCGTTGCCTCATTAAAAGGCTCGCCGCCAGGTTATGTTGGTTATGGCGAAGGTGGCGTATTGACGGAAGCTGTCCGCCGTCGCCCTTATAGCGTGTTGCTACTCGATGAAGTCGAAAAAGCCCATCCAGACGTATTGGATTTATTTTATCAAGTCTTTGATAAAGGGGTCATGGAAGACAGCGAGGGGCGTTTAATTGATTTCAAAAATACCCTTATTTTATTGACCAGTAATATTGGTTCAGCGCAGATTATGCAGCAGTGTATCAATACTGATCCGAGTATTACGGACTTTAACCTGCCAGATAGTGATAGCCTAAAACAGGCCATTAATCCGCATCTGTACAAAGCCTTTAAACCCGCGTTTTTAGGTCGCTTAACGGTCATTCCTTATTATCCGTTAACGGATGACGCGCTGGCAGAAATTATTCGCTTAAAGCTGGATAAAATCACTGGGCGTATTCATGACAATTATGACGTCCCTTGTGTCATTGATTCTGAAGTGATCGAGCTGATTTTATCGCGTTGTCACGAGGTCGATTCTGGTGCACGTAATGCCGATGCGATTATCAGTCATACCTTGCTACCGCAGCTGGCGGGTCAGCTGCTTGCTCATGATGACAGTCAGAGTGTGCTAAAGAAGATAAACGTATTCGTCGATGAGGACGATAATTTTGCCTATCGTCTCGATACTGATGCCGTCGTGGCGCTCAATCAAATGGCGCAATACAGTGAAGATGAAACCGGAGATCAGGTTGAGAAATCGCCAAGCAAACCAGTTTCAGCTAAAAAGCCTGCCGTTAAAAAGCCGCCAGTGAAAAAAACAGCCAGTAAAAAGGCTATTAAAGAGGAGTCACTATAATGAACACTGATAACTCTTTAGTAATCAACATTGATGCGCTTATCGCGCCAATTGATGGCAGTCATCATGGCGTCGGTGAAGACCTGATATTTGATCCACGTATCGATGCCATCGTTGCTGCTCGTCAAGAGGATGATCCATTATTGGCACAAGGCAATTGGGTCACTGAGCTAAAAGTCGCTGACTGGGACTTTGTAAAAAACCAGTGTGCCGATTTGCTCAGTCATACCAGTAAAGACATGAAATTGGCACTTTGGTATGTCGATGCGTTAAGTCATACCGACCATTTAGCAGGTATTAGTCAGGGTTTGAGTCTGTTGCAGGCACTGAATGATGAATATTGGCTGACCATGTATCCGCCACTAGATGGCGAGGAAGACAGTATGGATATCAGGGCAGGGCTGCTGTCATGGTTCGTTAAGGCGCTTACTGATGATATCAAACAGCTATCGCTCGCTGATACCAAAGCAGGAAATTACAATTATAACTACTATCTAACCGCTCGTGATCATGATAAACAGCGTCAGCAAAACCCCGATAGCGAAACGTCCAATCAGCTAACGCTGAGTGACTATAATCATGCCATAAAGACCAGTAGTGAGACTTGGCAACAAGCACTCATGGCCAATCTTAGGGCAGTTACTGAGCAGTGGCAGACACTGACCGACCAGCTCAATAATCTGATGGGTATGGATGCACCAGTATTCGCACCAGTCACGGATTTATTGGTGGCACTGACCCAACATTTGCGTCCGTTGATACCAGAGTATTCTGATGATAATAGTATGTCCGCTCAAGATAGCGTAGCCGATACTATAAACAGGATGGGTGATAGTGAAAGTGCGATATCGGATAGTAGTGGACAATCCGTTAGCACAAAAAATGTTACCTCAACCAGTTTTAATCCTAGCAACCGTGATCATCAAAGCAATCGTCAGCAAGCGCTTAAATTGTTGGGTCAAATTCAAGACTACTTTGCGACCAATGAGCCGCACAGTCCAGTGACATTTTTACTTGGCCGTGCGATTGATTGGGCTGATATGCCGCTGGATCAATGGCTCACCCATATTATCAAAAACGAAGACCAGCTTTCGACACTGTCTGACATGATTGGCATTCAACCCAAGCGTGATTCATCTGACGATGGTTAGTAGCTGAATCAATTACTAACGAATGCTTGATTAACTGGCAATCTATACACAATTTGTGATCTTGCAATATTAAACTTTCCACCTTTGGACTGATAGAGAAGGGCTTGTCATGGTATGGACTCAAACAAAGCGGCATGTGCAACTTAGTAGTGCCCATCCTGATATTGCCACCAGTCTCATTCAGCAGGCTGACTTGGTTGAAAGCTTACTTGGGATGCCATTGCCCGACAGTGTTTGGAGTAAGCCCGCGCTTATGCCAGCGCCTAATGCCTATCCAAGTCCGTATCATCAAGACCAACGACAGCAGTCCTATCAGCAGCGCCAGCTTGCTCTGTATTGTGGCTACCGTATTAGCATTATCCTACTGCATCCACGAGCAGGACTGGATATAAAGCAATGGCTAGGCCAAAACCTAGCCATTCACTGGCACACGGGTGACGCCATACTACCAAGCCAAACCCGTCACGGTATCATCACCGAAGCAGTTGCCCTCGGTAGCAACAGTGGTATGGCGGCCTACCGCATTACCTGCGAGCCTATGTTAAGTCAGCTACGTTTGTCTAGCCATAACCGCCGTCACCATCATCTCAGCCTCAGTGAGCTTATCACCCAAATCATCAGCCCGTACGGCATGAACATTGAGATTGACGAGCGCCTCAGTGATGACAGCAACTACCATATCCAGCACAGCGTCCAATACAACCAAACCGATCTGGCCTATCTGACCCAATACCTTGCCCTCTACGGCATCACGGGCTACTACCGTCATGAGAACGACAAGCACACTCTAGTCTTACTACCTAGTGATGGCGAAATCTTACGTCCAGACATAGATGATATTCAAAGCATCTTAAGTCAAAACCCTGCCAACCTTGCTGATAGACAAGACCGCATCACTGCCATTCGCCCCCGTATTGCTCAGCATACCCAGCAGAGTGATCTACATCGTTATGACAGTCGCTTGATGAGTACCTATACCGGCAGTAGCAGTAGCGAACAAGCAATTGATTCGGACAGTCCCAATATTCACAGTCGCTTTTTGCACAGTCATAGCCGTTTTGATAATGAAGGTCTCGATAAGCTTGCCACCCGCTACCAGCAGAACGCGCAGCAGCGTGCCAATCTAGGCAGCTTAACCGGCAATATCCGTCATCTTAATCTGCCAAGCGCGCATCATATCGATGGCAACCCTTACTTAACCGATCCCATCAGTCTGGTATCTATTCATCAGCACATTAACAATCATATTCCGGCAGATTGGCTGGGTATAGCCCCCTTTGATCCTATTACCTTACAGTCCAATGCGAACCATGAAAATGATGACGACAATGACAACAACGTCCATCACATCAACGCCTGCTACCTGCCATTTCCGCACCATCATCATATTCCTTATGGCGAACATCTTGTTAAACTTGGACCACCGCATCCGAGTCTGACAGGTCTTATGAGCGCCAGTATTATTGATACGGACAGCAGCGCCATTACTAATGACCGCAACCACCGTGCCCATATTAGATACCACTGGCAAAGTGAGCAAGAAGGCAATAATCAGAACAGCCATCAAAGCCAAGACAGCGCGCACTGGATACCGATTGCCAGTCATTTAGTTGCCGATCACATGGGACAAACCCACCCTTTGCGTCATGGTCAACACGTCCTTATCGACTTCATTGGCGGCGACATCAGCCATCCCATCATTATCGGCAGTACTCACAATGGTCAAGGTAATTCTGATGCTCAGCATAATAGCATCGTAAGTGACACCGATACCCTTGACGCCACCAGTCCAGCTTGGTTTATCAATCAAAGCCATGCTCATCCTATTGATGGCATCAAGACTCAAAGTATCGATAGTAGTCGAACAGGGGAGGCGACCAAAGACAGCCTTATTAATGGCTATAACCAGCTGATGTTTGACGCTCATCCTGACAGTCCACAGATTAACGTTTATAGCAGCAGCTTCCAGTCTAGCTTAACCATCGGTCATCTGTATCAGCATAGCGACCACACTCGTGGTCAAGCCCGTGGACAAGGTATCAGTATTGAGAGCCAAGCCGCCGCCAATGTGCAAGGCAGTACAGGTATTCATATTAGTAGCCATCAATCAGGCAGTCAATCAAAGCGGCACATGAGTCATGACAGCCATAGCAAACTGCAAGCTGCTGACCAGCATCAACAAGCCTACACGCAGCTTGCCGAGACTCATCAGCCAGTGGGACTAGAGGGCAGCAGCAAAGCCAATAACACCGCAGAGCAGCAAACACCGTTTGCCCAGTTTAGCAAAGACACTAACGATATTACGCTTAGCGAATCTGGACAATGGCAAAAAGCCAACCTGCTCATTGACTCCCAGCGTCATCTCGCACTGTTAAGTGGACAACATAGTCAGCATACCAGTACAGAAAGCACGCATAGCCACGCCACCGACAACACCCATCATCACAGCCAAACCCAGATGAATCAACTGGTAGCAGGCAATATTCACTACTACTCAAACAAATCCCAAACCCATACTGCCGCCCATGGTGATGTGACCATACAAGCCCATCAAAATCAGATGCGCCTCGATAGTGAGCAAGTACTGCGTATCCATAGCCGAGACAGTATTGAGATCATCGCGCCTGATACGTTAACCCTAAAAGCAGCAGGCAGTGGTATTGAGATATCAGGTGGCAATGTGACGTTTATTACGCCTGCTCAAGTGGGCTATAAGGCTAGTAAAGTGGATTGGGGGAGTGGGGGTGGTTTAGGTTTTCCTGCCGTGCATTTGCCAACGGCGAAGCTACCTGAAAACTTAGATTATTATCTTCGTTATATTATTCATGACCAAGATGATAAGCCGCTTGCTTTTACTAAATGTATGCTGATTAAGCCTGACGGTTCAAGTGAGATGCATACTACTGATTATAAAGGCAAGTTAAATTTAATTGTTGACGATGAATTAAAAGACTATGAGTTGCATGTCATTGTGCATGAAATGGAAGAGTTGGATGACAATGACAATGACAATGACAATGATAATGACGCAGAGGAGGCGAAATAATTATGGCAACTCAATATACAGGATTAATATTTAAAGTACCCAGCACGGTAGACATTCATAAGTTCCGTTATGACTTAATAATAAAATATAAATCCGGTGAAGCAACACATCAAAGAACAACAGGTACTAAAACAAAAGAATATAAAAACCAAAATTTCAACGTTCAGTATAAAACTTTAGAGCGTCAGTTGCCTAAAGGGTCATTTGAACAGATAAATTATCTTATTCGAGTGAATGGAAAGCTGGTAAAGAACATTTCTGCTACACCAAACAAGAGCAAAGGAGTATTTCGTGAATATGAGTTAAAGACCACTATTGCAGGAACCAAAAAAGATCCAAATACTATTAGGAAGTTATTGATTGATACTACTGAGGTTGGGTGGATAATAATCGATAAGCAGTATTCAATTGAAAGCTTTCTTAAAAAAATATATAAAAATGAGCCTACAGATAAAGAAGAAAGTATATTTCGATCAAATAATTCGCATTTAACTGGTACACCAGTTCTTAGCTTACAGCCCGGTGACTTCGTAATATTATCGAATACGTCAAATGATAAGAACAAAGAACTAGCGAAAATGAAAAAAGATGCTAAGGCTGCCAAAATAGAATTTGATAAAGTAAAGAAAGAACTAGAGTTTAATCCTGAAAGGTTTGCATCTAATGCAGATTTTTTACATGATATGTTAAGAAAAGTAGATTATGTAGCTTTGACTAAAGATGAAGTGAAAAATGCAGATAAACCATCAAATGGTTTTAACTATGCAGCAATCCCTGCCGGTATTTCTCAGGGTATCATAACATTTAATGAAACTAATAATGCTAAAGTTACAGAAGCCTATACTAGACTCGTAGAGGCTTATGAAGATGCAAGAAAAACAACTTATGATAAGCATGGTAAGCCAGTAAAATCTAAGCTTGATAATCCTAAGAAGTTTAATTCATTCAGACAATCCTATCCTAAGTTAATTAAAGATTTTGATAATGCATTTTCTCAAAGTTATTTTAAGTACGAAACAGGTCTCACCGCCAGTAATATTAGAAAGCAGGTTAGAAAAGATGTGATCATAAGGTCTTCAAGATATAAGGGAGGAATCGGTGCTTATGTTAAAAACTTTAAGAAACTGGGAAAGATGACTAAAATAGTAGAGGGTGGAGGAAATATTCTTGTAGCAGTCAGTATTGGCGATGCAACTATGAATGTAAAGGAGGCATATGATTCGGGTGATATCGATCATATTAGGAAGACCGTCATTACAGAGACATTAAAGCTGGAAGGAGGTTTGGCAGGTGGTTGGGTGGGTGGAGCAGGTGGGGCGGCTCTAGCTACTGCCGTCATAGGTGTGGGAACGGGGGGAGTTGGGTTTATAGTGATTGGTGTAGTTGCTGCTGGTTTTGGAGTTGCAGGTGGGATTTTAGGTAGTATGGGCGGGGAAGAAGTAGCTGATTTGATTAATGAGAGAATCTGATGGATTGGAAAAATATCATAGAGTGGACTGCTATTATCTCATGGTTAGGAGGTATTATCATTTGGATGATTTCACATCAAATGGCGATTAGCCATACACAAAAGAATTTAAAGTCTTTATGTAAGTATCTCTATGGCTATGAGAGTCGTTATAAGAGCAAACTAAATATGTATGAGATGTTATTCATGACTTCAATCGCTAATGTTATATTTTATCAATATCATCTCATATATAAAAGAAAGGGGTATTTTCCGATGTTCAAGAAAGGAAAAGGTTCTATGTATCCTAATCTCACAGAAGAGACGGCTCTGTTGATAATCAAAAATAATTACAAATGGCTAGTCTTAAATGTCTTGTCTCTTGGCTTAGGTCTTTTTTGGTTGTTTGGTAGCAGTTTTTTTATTTGGTTAGCAAAGCAAGTAGGTAATTAGTTAATTAGTTAATATAGAGCTAAATTATCGTCCTAGCATCAAGTAGGACATCCAAGCTAGAATTTGACCAAATACTACTACCTTGTGTCTCATACGAAACTGACCCCTGCCGTCAAATCCGTACAGTTAAACTTGGGAGATTTTGATTACGCAGCTTGACGATAAAAGTCAAACCATACCTGTCTTGGCGATTTATAGCCCAAACCCTTTTGAATTCTCGTTCCACTGCGAGCACAGCTCTTGCTTTGCTAATCGCTTCTCATTGTAGTACAGCTCAATATAACCAATAAGATCGCTAATGGCATCCAACCTTGTTCCATAATTTTGTTGATACACAAGCTTTCTATCGGTGCGTTGTCGAAACAGTTACCCTTGCCACTCATTGAGCCTTTAAACTGATGTTGCTTAATTATTTTATGATAAGCATGGCTATAGTACTGACTGCCTCTATCAGAGTGCACAATTAGCCCTTGGCTTGGTCGTTTATTCTTGATTGCCATGTTCAATGAATTGCAAACTAAATCAGCGATCATGCGCTTATTAATAGCATAGCCGACAAGCTCTTTGGTGTATAAGTCTTTGACCCCTGCTAAGTACAACCAGCCCTCATTTGTCCAGATATAAGTAATGTCACTGACCCACGCTTCATTAGGACGCTTAGCATCAAACTGCTGATCCAGCACGTTTGGATAGACAAGTTTGTTATGACCGGAGTCAGTAGTGACTTTAAAGCGCTTGTGGCGACCGCATTTGATGCCGTGCTCTTCTTTGATACGTCTGACCATGTACAAGCTAATGTCATGGCCTTGCTCTTATTAGCTTTGCATGCAGTCAATCAACACCATAACGTTCTTTAGTTTCACTGTGAGAGGCTTTAACTAATAGCTCACAGTGGTTACGGTGTATCTGCTGGTCGCTGATGTTACGACTTACCCAGTCATAGTAGCTTGAGGGCTTTATGTTTAATACACGGCACGTAGTAGTAAAACTAGGGCGTATCCCTAATTGGAAAAAGGGATGATATTCGCTAAAATAATGCCTATATTTTAGCGATCGATAGGTATTCAGGAAAGATGGCCAGACAAGCATTAACCGATAATCTCTGGGAACAGCTACTAGTGACTATGGCGCAACATGGTTGCTATCAAAAAGATAAGAACCGCGAAGTGATGGAACTATTCTTTGGAAGCTCCGTACAGGCGCTCCTTGGCGTGACATACCTAGAGAGTTATGCCCGTGGAAGACCGCTTACAACCGTTTTAATCGCTGGTCAAAGACGGGTTTGTGGGAGAAATTTTTTTTAGCCTTTGAGCAGAAATTGATACGGAATGGGTATTCATCGACGGAAGTTATATACGCTGTCACCAGCATGCAAGTGGAGCTCGGCTTGGTGAAGATCGAGCAATTGGACAAAGCCGTGGTGGAGCAACTACAAAGATACACCTATCCTGTGATGCCGATGGATATCCGCTCGATTTTAAAATCACTGGAGGTGAAGTCCATGACAGTCAAGTTGCAGGTGAATTGATTGAGCTCATAGGTCAAGCCGACTACTTTATTGCTGATAAAGGCTATGATTCAGAAGTTATCAGAGACAAAGCTCGTACCCACGATATGGTACCTGTCATCCCTAAAAGAAAAAATGCCAAACAGCCTAATCCAGAATTTGATAGTTATTTATACAAGTTACGTCATTTAGTAGAGAATATGTTTGCGAGACTCAAGCATTTCCGCAGCATCGCGACTCGCTATGAGAAGTTGGCTCGCAACTTCAAGTCCATGCTTTACCTAGCGTGCACTATCATTCATTGCAAGATGAATTGAGGACACGCCCTAAAGAAGTGCTGGTTGTTTTTGATAAAGGCGTACTTCATTGACTGTTTTTCGCAAAGTACGCGGTGGCCTCATTCGAGCATAGCTCTCATCTTGCGTCGGGGCGAAGCAGTGCTTCGCTCTATCCCTCCTCATTTAGTATCTCTCGTTCCTCTTCAGTCACCTTAAGCTGTCGCTTGAGCTGCTTGATTTCCTGAAGAGCCGCCATAAGCTCAGGATTGTATTGTTCTGTGCCGACAAGCTTGCCTTGATTAGCTTTATTGTGTCAATTGGATAACGTTTGTATGGCTATGCCTAGCTGTTTTGCAGTCGCTGAAATATTACCGTTATTGTCCGCTATCTTCTTAACAGCTTCTGCTTTAAATTCTGTGCTATAAGTTCTAATTTTCTTCGTCATGGTAAACTCCTCATCGAGTCGTCAGTTTACCAAGTTTAGTTGTACGGCTGCTTCAGCATAGCTCAAATTGTTAATATAGCCTATTACCCTATACGTGAGAAGGGCATCTAACAGTAAAATTGGCCAGTTAATAGCAGATTGTCTTAGGGAGGAGGAGTCTAAAGAGGAATGTTAGTTTAATAAGAGAGTATATAGAATAAGAAAAAGGCCTCCAATTGCTTGGAGGCCTTTTAATATAATGGTACCCGGAGCCGGACTTGAACCGGCACGCTATTGCTAGCGAGGGATTTTAAATCCCTTGTGTCTACCAATTTCACCACCCGGGCAAAACTTGTATTATCTGCTAAGTAAGCGCTAATAAATAAGCATTTTACTTGTTAGATAGTGGTCGCTATTATAAGCATTTACGTTGATAAAGCAAGCTAAAATTAACGTAATACTAATAAATTTTTTAACTAAATAATTGGAGGCTGAGGTCGGAATCGAACCGGCGTTAACGGAGTTGCAGTCCGCTGCATGACCACTCTGCCACCCAGCCAATCAAGGATGCCTATATTAGCAAAAATAATTTAAATTACAAGTCCTTTTTTAATTAAAAGCTGCTTATTTACTAAGTTGTCATAATTTGATCCTATATTAACGGTTATTCAGACCATTTATGACTCAGATAGAGCCATTGCTGAACTTTTTGGTAATGAGAAGTTAAAGTAAACAGTTTAATCGAAGGTTAAAGTGACAAAGAGTGCGATGTCTTAAAAGTCTGTATGACCTGTATAATAAGTGACGCGGTCATCACGTAAAAAACCAGCCAGCCCCAATCGATAACGCTCAGCGACACGTACCGCTGTACTTGTCGGTGCGGACATGCCAATTAGCCAAGATATGTGGCTACGAATGGATTTTTGTATCAGTTCGATAGATAGCCGTGAGGTCATCACCACACAGACAACATCTGCTTTATGGCGCAGTTGCCAGCCGATAAGTTTATCGAGTGCATTATGACGTCCCACATCTTCAAATAGATACAACTGCTGCTCGTGCATAGTTGCAGCAGCATGAACAGCGCCTGTCAATTGATGAGTATGTTGTGCAGCATTTACTTGTGCGCGTATTGCAAGCAAACTATCGAGACTAGGCATCGTTACTGTGAGAGACTGTTTCTTATGTCGCTCATTTTTCATATAGCTACTTAAATCGGGCAGTGCTTGCGTCAGTCCTGTTATACCGCACATGCCACATCCTGTGCGCCCTGCGAGCTGGCGCCTTTGTGCTTGAATACGCTGATGACAGCGCTGGTTTAATACCAATTCCACCATATAGACATCATAGTCTTGTAGCTGCTCTGAGAGCGGATTTACGCTCATTGGCTCATCGGTTACATTGTGAGTAAAAAATGCTTCGGTAAAAGAATTTTGAATGAAAGAATCTTGATAACTTTCAGCGTCTGTCAATTGGCTCACATTCCAATCTAATAGCTCATGGCTATGCTGAATCAAACCTTCACTATATAAAAAACCGATGGCAAGGTATTCAAGCTGATAGGGGCTTGCCATCAGTATCGCATAATGAATACCATTAATAACAATCGCAACCGCTGCCTCAACTGCCAACATCGCTGACTTATCATCAATATGAATCTGCTCAGTTTTAGACAGGCTATTTGAATCAGTATCTGGTGAATAACTATGTTTTTGCGCCAAATGTAGACGTGATAGTGGCACTGTCTGCGCATCCACTAAAGCCTCAGGCGCATTATTTACAGAGTTGTCTACAGAGGTATCTTCTGAAGCTAAGTTGTTTTTTTTGGCCATTATGAGTGCTTATTATCCTTTGTTATCAATAAAATAATGATTCTCGTCTATAAATATATCTTAAGCAGAGCTTGCTATACTGCCTTGATGAATACGCTCTAATACGACGGTAACAGATTTATAGGCAGGCGTTCTCGAGTCTGGCGCATGGCTATCTAAATCGATAAGGTCGTTACATTCAGGATAATAGGTCGCAACCGCATTAGCTGCGATATCCATCTCAGTGAGTATCAAAGGTCCTAATGTACGTTGCTGATCTTTACTGTCTTGACGCGAAACCAGCACTTGATCGCCTTTTTGCCAACCCAAGCGGCTCATCTCATCCGGATGCATAAACAAAACATCACGACGATCTGTTTGCCGGTAGCGATCTTGGAAGCCAAATATCATGGTGTTAAATTGGTCATGGCTACGGACACTGGTCAGTTGCCACACTTTTTGCTCAGGGTTTTGATTATTATTAGAATTTTTACTGTCTTTGATATGATGCTGATAGGTTGACGTTGTCTGCGCCATTTGTGCGGCAACATAAGTAATCGGATATTGCGGTACTTCAAACTGCGCTTTACCACTGTCAGTATTCCACACGCGATGACGCGCAGGATGATACAAATGGAAGCCGCGCTCAGCGGCACGAATACGCTGATTAAAATTCTCAAAACCGTCAATGGCTTCAGCAATATAATCCCGGACGATATCGAAATCAGTACTCATCGCTTGCCAAGGAATGGATGATTCAGACCCGAGGACGTGAGTCGCCATATCTGCGACGATTTGCGCTTCGGATTTTAGCGTCTCACTGATTGGCTCAAGGCGACCTTGAGTAGGCACAACCTGGCACATCGAATCCTCAATCGTCGCAAATTGCTCACCCTTCACGGTCATTAAGCGTTCGGTTCTACCTAGGCAGGGCAGGATTAGATTGTTTTTACCCGGGTATAGCATGGTTTCATTCAGTTTGGTTGCCACAAAAACATTGAGTTGGGTATCGGTTAGTGCGTTTTGAATCGCACTCTTATCCGGTGCTGCAACCGCATAATTGCCGCCCATACTGATAAAAGCCTTAATTGTCCCTTGCATCAGTGCCTTTGCCCCTGCAATGACATCAAGACCATGCTCTTGCGGCATAGGATGCTTAAAAACGCGCTCAAGACTATCAAGTAGGCTTTGTTTGGGGCGCTCATGGATACCCATAGTGCGATCGCCCTGCACATTAGAGTGTCCACGAACTGGTGACGCGCCTGCACCATCAATGCCAATCATACCCATCAGCAGCAACAAATTAGTAATCATGGCGACATTATCCTCACCCTGAACGTGCTGGGTGATGCCCATACCCCACGTACAAATCGTCGCTGGACTATCAGCTACCAGTTTTGCAAGATTAATAATTTCTGCTTTACTAATGCCGCAGCCGCGTTCGACATCCGTCCAAGACTGCTGACGTAGCCAAGTGTCTAAAGCATCATACCCTGAAGTCTGGTTTTCGATAAAATCGCTATTGATTCTATCGTTTTTGGTGAGCCATTTAGCCAAACCTGTTAATAGCGCGACATCACCACCGATTTGAACTTGAATGACTTCATCGACCATCTCATCGCTTTGTCCTGCTGCCATATGGGTTGGTTTTTGCGGATTCCTAAACTTGCTTAGACCTTGTTCGCGCATCGGATTGATAGCAATAATGCGGCAGCCTTGTTTATGAGCGTGGGCGAGCATCTCAAGCATACGAGGATGGTTAGTGGCAGGGTTTTGCCCGAACAGCATAATCAGCTTAGCCTGTTCAAAATCCTCCAGCACTACCGTGGCTTTACCAACCCCTAACTGCTTACCGAGCATCACTGAGGTTGGCTCGTGACACATATTAGAGCAATCGGGTAAATTATTAGTACCAAAACAGCGCACAAATAGTTGAAACATAAATGCCGGCTCATTGGTCACCCGTCCTGAGGTATAAAACAGCGCTTCGTCTGGTGAATCAAGCTGTTGCAATTGCTCAGCAATACACACATAAGCATCTTCCCAAGAAATCGCTAGGTAACGGTCTTGTGCCGCATCATAGTATAAGGGTTCTGATAAGCGTCCACTATGCTCAAGCTCATAGCCTGACCAGCCTTGTAGTGCTGTTACGGTATGCTTGGCAAAGAAGGCCGCATCTGCCCGCGTAGACATGGTTTCGCTGGCAATGACTTTGATGCCGTTTTCACAAACATCAATGGCTTTATGGCTTTTATGATCGGGCCATGCGCAGCCCGGACAATCAAAGCCACCTTTCGGCTGATTGCTATGTAACACACTGATGCTGCCACGCAAAAAAGCCTTGTAGTCCATCAGCTTACGAGTAGACGAAATCAGCGCAGGCCAACCGGCAGCAGGGTGAGCATAAACAGGAATCTTGCGCATAACAAACCTCATAGGCGAATGGCGATAAATAACAGCGAATGTATTAAAAGCAGCTATCTTAAAAGGCTCTATATTAAGAGCTATTAAGGACTACTATATAATGGCTTGCATAAAACTTTTACTATCATTACCTATGAATAACAAAAAACCTCAAAGCAAATCATGCATTTGAGGTTTTGTGTGGACAGCATTGTTAGAATAATTGACTAGATTATAAATGAAATCTAATAGCGAGCATCTTTTGGTCTTGGCACTGTTGGCCAATCGCCATCTTTTTTAGCAAAGTCAGGGCGCGGTTGATGGGTAAAGAACTCAGCCACATCGATAGCGTCCTGATCACTTAAGACGTTACCGTGACCCCATAAACCTTTGGTTTGGATGCCCATTGGCATATTGTATTTTACAAAGGCGGCAGCCTTATAAGTACGTGCCATACCTGCACCAATATTAAAGGATTCATCACCCCATAATGGTGGGAAGACGATATCGCCGCGGCTGTCTTTGATACCTTCACCGTTATCACCATGACAAGTGGCACACTGAGCGGCGTAAATCTTTTCGCCATGGACAGGGTCGGGTATCAAGGATTCATCAACTTTACCAGCGTTATCAATATTAACCTTTTGGGCTTTAGGCGTCTTCTGTGATAACCATTCCATATACGCCAAAATAGCGAGCATTTCATCTGATTCGGGTTTTAGAGGTTTACCATTCATAGAGCGCTGGAAGCAACCATTGACGCGTTTGGTTAAATCAATCTCTACACCAGCCCGTGGCATCACTCGTGGGTAGAAGTTATGACTGTTGATATATGGGTCGCCAAGTGGGATTTTACCTTGGGCGATATGACAGCTGTTACAGTTCATCTCAGCGCCGACATTATCAGGTAATAGACGTTTGGTTTCGTTCAGTAAGCGTTTACCATAGATAATTTGTTCGGCGTTGGGTTCATCGGCAATAGAAGTATCTTGTGGCAGTACATAAGAGCCGATATCTTCGTTGGCATCGTCAGTGGTGATCAGCTTATATTCGACTGGATTACGCTCGGTAGGTTCTGGCTGTGAGCAGCCACCGATACTGACAGCAAGCACAGCGGCAGTAAGCACCGCTATAGAAAATCTGCGAGGGGCAACGCCAGCAATATTGGACAAGTTGTGTGGTAATTTATTCATTATTTCGCTCCTTTTGCAGCAGCATCGAGACCATCGAGACTTAGGTCTGGGGCAATATCAGTGCCTGTTTTTGGCTTTTTGGCGAGGAATGCTCGCATTTTTACCACATCATTGACGGTAATTTCAGGGGCTTGATTGGTCCAGCTATTACGCACGTAGTTGACCACTTCGGCGATATCAGCATCGGCTAGATTGGTAAACTCAGGCATGGTAAAAGCCATACGGTCATGCGGCGTCTCAGGCATACGGCCCCCACCTAGGGTGATTTGTAGCACAGAGTCAGCTTCTTTAGCATAGACAGCGCTATTGCCATCGAGTGCTGGGAAGATACGCGGAACCCCTTTACCATCAGCACGGTGACAGACGGTACAATATTCTACATAGAGTAGTGCGCCACGTGAGTCATAGTTACCATCTAATAATTTTTGCGTCGTAATATCTTTTTTCACTGGCAGCGTCACTTCTTTATTAGGTGCAGGCGTCAGTGTTTTTAGATACGATGACATGGCATTCAAGTCAGCGTCAGTCATATATTGGGTGCTGTGCTCGACCACTTCTGCCATCGCGCCAAAGGCAGCAGTGGTATCAGTACGACCGGTTTTAAAGAAATCATTGAGCTCAGAGACCGTCCAAGTACCTAAACCACGATGCTCACCACGGATGCTTTTTGCGCGCCAGCCATCAATGACCGCACCGCTTAAATATTCTTCAGAATCCGCATTGGTTAAGGCGATTTCTTGAAAGCCAATACCACGGCCAGTATGACAAGAGCCGCAATGACCAGGGCCTTCAATTAGGTATTGCCCACGTGCTAAAACAGCGTCATCAGTCTCAGGGACAAAGTCGCGTTTACGGTCAAACAATACTTGCCAATAAGCCAGCGGCCAGCGCCAGTTTGCAATCGGTGGTAGCTCACTTTTCATATTGGGCTCATTCACCGCTTTGACATCTGACATAAAGAAGGCATACATCGCTGCTATATCGTCGTCAGGCATGATTTGGTAAGACGGGTAGGGCATAGCAGGATATAGGGCGCTATTGTCACTACGGACGCCGTGCTTGACGGCATTTTTGAAGTCATTAAAGGTATAATTACCAATACCTGTTTCTTTGTCTGGCGTGATATTGGTTGAATAAATCGCACCAAGCGGGGTCAGCATAGGCAAGCCACCCGCATAATCTTCACCACCAAGGGTAGTATGACAAGCGACACAGTCAGCCGTACGTGCAACATAGGCGCCCTGCTTAATTAAGGCAGGGTCAGTAATATTGACCTCAAGGTCACTGTTGGTCGTTCGCATATGCGGCAGTAGTTGTCCGATAATAAAGGCGACTGCCAGTCCGATAACTGCGGCAATAAGTATAATTAATGGCCACTTTTTCACAAGCACGCCCTCCGTAATGAAATAGTTACTGATCTTATTATTAGCACTTCAGATAAAAGGCTACTTGATTAGGCTTAGCTAATTAAAAGATACAATCTTGCTATATAGTATAAGATAAGCCGTAACATAGGCATATTGTGGAAAACCACATTTATTTTAAGGTTTTATAAGTAATGCAAATGCAGTGTGCTAAGCAGCAAGTTTTATGGTTCTTTATACTGCAAGTGATATCTGCCGTCGTGATGATGATTGCAATACTGGCTTTGCTCTTTCATAATCAAGCAAACGCACAAACCTATTATCTGGGTGTACTTGCGCCGCAAGGAGAGTCTGTCGCTCAGCAGCGATGGCAGCCGTGGCTTGATACCCTTAATACTCAGTTATCAGATGACATTGTCGTGCTAGTGCCACTAGCGCTTGAGAATTGGCAGGAACAAATAGAGGCACAACAGTTTGCCTTTGTGCTAGGGCCGCAAGTACAATTCATTAAAATGGACACGATGGGCTGGCGCTGGCTTGCGACCTTGCAAGCGAATACGCAAACGGTAAATTCAAATGAATTTAAAATGTCTGATGTTAAACAAGCTGACTTTAAAACTGATGAGCAATACAAGCTATATAGGCAACTGCAAAACGAGCTTGCGCTAGCTAAGGAAGCTATCGCTGATAAGGTAATAAATCAGCCTAGTGCGATGGAGCAGATTGCCAGTGTTTTGTGGGTAAAAGCGGATAGCGATATTCAGCAATTGCGAGACTTGAAGGAGCGTAAAATAGTCGCCGTTGATAGGGATGCCTTTGCTGGCTATTTACTGGTCGCGCATTTATTACAACAAAATGGGGTACGGCCTAGCGATTATGAGGCCCAGTTTGTCGGCTATCCGATTGAGCTTACGCTAAGTACGCTGGCCAGTGGTGCGGTAGATGCGGCGATAGCGCCATTATGCTTAATGGAAGAGATGGCAAGACAAGGGAAGATTGATCAATCACAGTATCGACCTCTCAACCCAGTCGCAACAGATTCTAATTGTCAGTCTTCAACCAAGATTTATCCCAATTGGACACTAGCCGCAACCAGTCAAGCGCCAATAGCGTTAACCGAGCAGATTAATCAGTATTTATTCGCTGCAGGAGCGCAAAGCAGCAATGGTAGCGCTAATACTGACATTAATAATATTGATGTTACTACTATGCATAATAACGCAGAGTTGCGCTGGCTAGCACCTGAATCAAACAGTGATGCTGAGCGTATATTGTATGAGATGCAGCAACATCCTGCCCAAAAACAGTTAGCGGTACATATTGTAGACTGGATAAAATCACATCGATGGTGGATGAGTATTATCGTTTTTATTATAGTAATATCAACGATTAACTATGGCTGGATGAGTTGGCTGGCATGGCGTCGTCGGCAACAAATACTCGCTCAAAACCGTCTCATTCGTGATTATGACCAGCAATTACGGCAGTCTGAACGTTTTGCGGTCATTGGTGAGATGAGCGGGGCGATTGCCCATGAAATTAATCAGCCGCTTGCCACCATTCAGAACTATGCCCAAGGTTTATTGATTCGTAGCCAAGATAATAGAATGGATAAACAGACAACAGAGAAAGAAACGGTAGAAAATGCCCTACAACAGATTGTAAATGAGACGGAGCGGGCCGCTGACGTAATCAGTAACATTCGACACTGGGCCGGTCGCTCTCAGCCGAATGAAGTTAGCGTTGATATTGCAGCGACTTATGAGCAGTGTATGTTGCTGCTGGGCGAAAAAGCAGTAGGAATTACTTTTTGGTTCGCAAGTGACTACCAGCAATTACGCCTGCCAAGCTTATTATTAGATCAACTGCTGATTAACAGTGTGCTTAATGCCCAGCAGCAGCAGGCAACACATATTATGTTGCGTTGTGAGGTGAAAGAATATAGGGGTGCGCGCTGGCTAGCACTACATGTCACCGATGATGCTGGTGGCTTTAATGATGCCCAACTTATGAAGAATGAGCTAAAGGATAAACCGCACCGTTATGCAAATCAGCAGCATACCCCTCGTTCGACAAAAGCAGATGGCTTAGGGTTGGGCTTGATGATATGCCAGCGTCTATGCAAGTCGCTCGATGGCACAATGGAGATTACCAATGTTAACGCACGGCGTGAGCTTGCTAATATACAGGCGATAGATAGTCATTATCAACACCGCCTAAAGCAGTCCGTTTATAATAAAGCTCATCTGATTCAAACAGAAAGTAGCTATCTATTAACCCATGAGTTGGGCGCGCAAGTGTCCTTTTATTTACCATTATCTTTGGTCATAAGGTAGCGTATGACTTCTTTTGAGGTGCCAAGCGCGCAACTAGTCATTCATATTATTGATGATGAGGAAAGTGTGCGCCATTCGTGTGAGTTTTTGATTAGTAGTTTAGGTTTCCCTACCCAAGTTTGGGATAGTGCCTTAACGTTTTTGCAGCAAGTAGATATCTACGATCCAGCAGTAGTGGTGAGTGATTTGATGCTACCCGATATGAGCGGTCAGGAATTACAAGTGTATCTCAATAAACACGATAGCCCAATCGCATTGATTGCCTTAACCGGTAATGGCGAGATTGCCGATGCAGTCGCTATGCTCAAAAAAGGCGCTGCGGATTATTTAGAAAAACCTATCGGTAGCCGCCGTCTGCAAGAAGCTATTAATAGTGCTCAGACCTTGACCATCAAACGTGCCAAGCTCTACTATATTCGTACACTTTACACGCAGCTGACCGATAAAGAAAGACAGGTCGCCAATGAGCTGATGCAAGGTAATCTTAATAAAATCATCGCTGATCATTTAGATGTGTCTGTACGAACGGTTGAAGTCCATCGCTCGCAAGTGATGAAAAAGATGGAATCACAGCATGTCAGTGAGTTGATTCAAAAGTTGGTTATGCTAGATTCTTAAGCTTTAAGATGAAGTCTTTGAGATGAAGTTTTGAGACATAGCTTATTATTCTTAAATTTTATCCTTTTCCATAAAAACGCCTGCTATTAAGCAGGCGTTTTTGTCTTTTATGAAGCTGAATTTTTAGGGTTTTTTCGCAGCATTTAGCATAAGTTAATTAACTTAGAATCAAACTATCATCGTCAACTTTTTCACCGCGAGTTTGCTCAAACATATCGAGTAAATCATGAACGGTCATACCTTGACGCTTATCCCCTGCGACATCGAGTACTACTTCACCTTGGTGTAGCATCACCGTTCTTGTGCCATGCGCCAAGGCTTGTTGCATAGAATGAGTGACCATCATCGTTGTCAGCTTATTATCCGTCACGATTTTATCGGTTAGCTCTAATACAAAAGCCGCCGTTTTAGGGTCAAGGGCAGCCGTATGCTCGTCTAATAATAAAATCTTAGACGGTTGCAGCGATGCCATCAGTAAGCTGACTGCTTGACGTTGACCACCGGATAACAGTCCCATACGGTCAGTTAGGCGATTCTCTAATCCTAATTTTAGGACAGAAAGTTTTTCACGGAACAGCTCACGATTATTCGGGTTTAGGGCAAAGCTTAGACCACGTTTACCACCGCGTTTATAGGCGAGCGCCATGTTTTCTTCAATCGTTAGCGCTTCACAGGTTCCTGCCATCGGGTCTTGAAATACCCGTGCTACCCAATTGGCACGCTGATGAGCGGTTTTTTTGGTGACATCAATGCCATTAAGTAATATCGAGCCACTATCCACGCGCGTAGTACCGCTGACCGCATTTAAAAAAGTTGATTTGCCTGCGCCATTAGTACCGATAACTGTCACAAATTCGCCATCAGCAATGTTTAAATTGATGCCGCGTAGGGCAGGGTTTTCAATGGGTGTTCCCGGATTAAAGGTCAACCGTAAATCTTTGGCTTGCATCATAATTGTTATTCCTTACGCTTATTCAAACTTGGCGAGCCAAATAATTTTTATTGCTAATCTTATTGCTGTTTGTATTCATTAATCTTAAGCACGTAATTTACGGCTTAAAAACTTGGTTTTGGCTTTTGGTAACACTAAAGCAAATACCACTAATAAGGCAGTGATCAAGTTCAAATCTTGCGGGCCAAAGCCAATACTACGTAAGGTATCGCTCGATAAAGCGACTTGGATAAATAGCTTATACAGTATTGCACCAAGGATAACGGCAATTGTGATCAGCCAAATACGTCTGGCTGGAATGATAGTCTCACCGATGATGACAGCTGCCAGACCAATAACAATCGTACCGATACCAATAGAAATGTCCGCACCGCCTTGGGTTTGGACAAATAATGCCCCTGCTAACGCAATCAGCCCGTTAGAGATTGCCATGCCGATGATGGTCATCCACGAGGTATTGATACCTTGTGCCTGCGCCATGCGTAGGTTTGAGCCAGTCGCGCGCATAGAGAGACCTGTTTCAGTATTATAAAACCAATCTAACAACAGCTTAGCCAGTATCACTACCACGCCAATAATCAAACAGCGCATCCAATAACCATTGCCATCAGTAACCAGTGAGCTAAACACAGTTTTCTCACCTAATAATGGCAAGTTTGGTGCGCCCATAATACGTAGGTTGACAGAATATAGTGCCACCATGACCAAAATACTGGCAAGCAGCTGTAAGATACCCAGCTTGACGTGTAGCCAAGCGGTAACGATACCGGCGACAGAACCTGCAAGCATCCCAAAGGCGCAAGCAAGCCAAGGATTAACACCAGCAACGATAGAGATGCCAGCAACTGCGCCACCCAACGGAAAACTACCGTCAGCTGTTAAGTCAGGAAAATCGAGGGTGCGAAATGAGATCAGGACGCCAAGTGCCACGAGACCATAGATCAGACCACTTTCAAGCGCACCAAAAAAAGCAATTAAGGACATAGGAGATCAATAAGTCATAACCAAGCGTTTAGCGAATAGGCTACGGGTATATATAAATATAAATACCAGAATTATCTATTAGCGTAACGTCTAAGCGGTGAATTTAACAGATTAAACAATCTGCGGTTAGGGTAGACCAAAAGTATTGCAAAAACATATGACAATTAGCTAGCATTATAAGTGATTTTTATTGAAAGCTTGAGTCTAAAACGATCATTTTAAATCGTTGCCAGTTACTCCAGTTACTCCAGTCACTTAAGTTTTAAGTACTTAAAATATAAATACCAAAAAATAAGCCCAGCTGATTGAGCGATAGCTGGGTTATTTGTGTTGAACAGGTTGTAATTAATAGTATTACGATAAAACTAACGACCAGCACGCATTAACTTTTCAATTAGAATGGTTAATTAAGCGTGCTCTATAGCCGTCTATTTTATTCTGTAATTGTTAAAAAGCGCTATTCTACCACTTCTTTAGCTTTATCGATAACAGCTTGCGGTAAAGTTATCCCTTGCTCTTTAGCATGTTTCGGACTGACATATAAGTCAAGAACCTGCGGCGTATATACTGGGATTGCACCTGCTTTTTCACCATTTAAGATGCGTACGACGATTTTGCCAGTTTCACGGCCAAGATCATAATAGTTAACGCCTAATGCAGCAATAGCACCGCGCTCAACTGAGCTGGTATCAGAAGCAATTAACGGGATTTTACTTTCTTTAGCGACTTGGTACAGTGACTCGTAGGCTGAGACGACGTTATTATCCGTTGAGGTATAGATCATATCGACTCTACCTTCAAGGCTACGCGCTGCCATAGCGATATCAGTACTGCGCTGAGCAGGGGCTTCATGTACCTTGATACCAAGTGGTGCTAGTTTCTCTTTTAGGTTTTTTAGGATAATCGTTGAGTTGACTTCACCTGGGCTATAAACGTAACCGACGTTTTTTAAGCTAGGAATGATTTGACGCATCAAGTCGATTTGCGGCTCATAAGGAAGGGCATCAGAACCACCAGTGACGTTAGTGCCAGAACCGTCAAGCTTTGACACCAGTTTAGCTTCAACAGGATCGGTGACTGCTGAGAATACTAAAGGAATACTGCTGGTTGCAGCAGCTACTGACTGGGCTGATGGTGTACCAATAGCAATGATAACGTCTGAATTGTCTGCGACGAATTGTTTTGCAATCTGACCAGCAGTAGCAGTATTACCCTGCGCGCTTTGGAAGTTGACTTTTAAGTTCTCGCCATCTTTAAAGCCAGCATCGTTTAGCTCATCGATAACGCCTTTACGCACGTCATCGAGGGCTGGATGTTCAACGATAGCGGTAATCGCAACCGTTTTCATCGCAGTTTTGGCATCGCCACTAGTCGCAGTGTCATCAGTGCCAGCATCTTTTGCTGGCTGGTTACAACCTGTCAAAATTGCGGTACAAACACCGCCCAATAATAGAGCTTTAGCAAAACGATTTTGATACAACATGGGTCTTACTCCTGAAAATAATAATGTGTCCGTACATTATATAAAAGATAAATAAAGGGTAGTGCTTACAGCGGTTATAAACAGTGCTTGTTATAAGTTATCTATTATCTGTTCATTACTACAATTCCAACAGCGATTATTTGCTGGCAGTTTTTGCTTTTTCATCAACATTAATGCCGTTTTTGAGCATATCAGCTGGTAAGCTCACACCTTGCGCTTTGGCATGTTTAGGGCTGATATACAAGGTTAAATCGTTCATCACTTCAGGCTTAATGGTATTGACCGCTTCACCATTTAAAATCCGGTAAACCATCTTGCCAGTGACACGTCCAAAATCATAGTCATTGACGCCAAGCGCTGCAGTTGCACCGCGTTGGACGCTGAATTCATCAGAGGCAACGATTGGAAGGCGAATCTCATTGGCCGCTTGGGTCATCGCTTCAAAAGCTGAGGCGACATTATTATCAAATGAAGTATAAATGATATCGGCGCGCCCTTGTAAGCTGCGTGTTGCCATCCCGATATCGGTTGGGCGGTTGGCCGGAATATCTAATAACGCTAGATTTCTTGCTGGTAATGCTTTTTTAAGCTCATCACGTAGCGATACAGAGTTGGCTTCACCAGGACTGTAAACATAACCGATAGTTTTCAAATCTGGCTTAATTTTCTGTAATAAATCTAACTGCGGCTCTAAAGGTAATTGGCTTGAAAGTCCTGTCAAATTACTTTGAAAGGGTTTGCCGTCTGCCGTAATAAGTTTGGCACCAAGTGGGTCTGAAACAGCGGTATACACAATCGGTATCGTCGTAGTTGCGGCAACGATAGACTGTGCTGATGGGGTAGAAATAGCCACAATTGCATCGGGATTATCACCAACGAATTGCTTAGCAATCTGTCCTGCTGTAGCGGTATTGCCTTGAGCGCTTTGAAAGTTAACTTTTAGATTTTGACCTTCGATGTAACCATTATCTGCCAGCTCATCAATGATACCGCGACGCATGTCATCGAGCGATGGATGCTCAACAATCTGAGTGATAGCCAGCGTTTTAGCGGGTTTTTCTGTAGTGACAGCGCTGTCAGTTGTGGTGGCAGTGTCGGTAGAGTTAGAGCAGCCTGATAATCCAAGCGCGGCGCTAATAGCAGCGCCAAATAGGCTGAGGCGTAGGGTAGTAAAGGTCATTTTATTCTGGCTCGTAGGTTAGAAAATGCAGGTTACCCGAGTCAATGCTATGCGTATACTGAGATAACGGGCTAACATCAAAGTGATCAATCCATAGATCATTACGTTCATATTATGACAGTAATGTAACTTATGGCAATAAGAAATTGAAGCGTATTCGTCACGAGTATTAATAAGGAGTGTGTTGAGTGTTTTATTAAATGATTTCTCATTTATTTTAACCATAAAAAAGATGCCACCTAGGACATCTTTTTTATGGTTAAGTTTGTTGTTTGGTTATTAATCAAAAATACGCCATATATTGCTAAATAACCACCAAAGCAAGCGCAATGGAATCTCGACTATATCAATAAAGTCAAACCAATCCCATATATGCGAAGGCTCTGAATGACGGTAACGTCGTGAGCGATTTATATCCGCCGTATATATGAATAATAAGGCGCTAATAATACCGCTGCTAATAGCAATCCATAGAGCGGTTATATCGTTGCTAAAAAACCAATAAACAAGTAAGCCAAAGGTTAAATAAAGGAGAATATCTGCCAACAGTCTTAGCAATACCATTGTTATTCTCCATTATTCAATGCATCAGTAATAACAATGCTATTTAGGCCAGTACATCACCGATAACACAGTTATCAGGTAGTGTAACGACTGTTAGCTGAGTTTTTGGATTGCCTGTCGATAACACCATGCCTTCTGAGATACCAAACTTCATCTTACGCGGCGCAAGATTGGTCACGCAAATCACCTTTTTATCAAGCAATTGCTCAGGCTCATAAAATTTACGAATACCGCTAAAGACATTGCGCGGCTGACCTTCACCTACATCTAAGGTAAATTGCAGTAGCTTATCAGCACCTTCGACATAGTTACATGCTATGACATGAGCCACTTTCATCTCAACTTTGGCAAAGTCTTCAATACCAATGTAATCGGCTTGCTCTGCACTTGCATCAGTATCTTTCGCTGCTGGCTGAGTGTTTTTAGCCACTGGTTTTGCGTCTTGAGCAGCGGTTGGTGTCGCCGTTATGCCTAATGATGCTTTTGAGTCCTCAACCATTGCTGCTATGTCTTTTTCTTCAATACGCTGCATCAGCGGTTTGAATTTACTGATTTTATGACCAAGTAACCACTCATTACGACTGGCAAAACTTAAGTCATCAATGTTTAAAAATTCTTTGGCATTGGCGGTCAGCTCAGGCAATACGGGCGCAAGATATACCATTAATTGACGGAAGATATTAATCGCCACCGAGCAGACGTCTTGAACTTCTTGCTCTGAGCCTTCTTGCTTAGCAAGTGACCATGGTTTTTTCTCGTCGATATACTCATTCGCTTTGTCCGCACATTGCATGATTAAGCGCATGGCCCGCGAGAACTCACGGTTTTCATAAGCGGCGGCAATCTCGTCGCCCGTTTTGGTGATATCTTCTAACAACCGCGGCTCTGCACAAACCTCTGTGAGCATGCCGTCGTATTTTTTGACCAAAAACCCAGCGCTGCGACTGGCAATATTGACCACTTTACCGACTAAGTCAGAATTGACCTTTTGCATAAAGTCTTCTAGATCAAGGTTGATATCTTCAACTTTGTCAGACAACTTGCTGGCAAAATAATAACGCAGATATTCAGGATGTAGATGCTCAGCGTAAGTGTCAGCCTTAATAAAAGTGCCGCGTGACTTACTCATTTTTTCGCCATTAACCATTAAGAAACCGTGAGCAAAGACACCGGTTGGCGTACGGAACTCACTACCGGCAAGCATTGCTGGCCAAAATAGCGCATGAAAATAAACGATATCTTTACCAATGAAGTGATAAACCTCAGTTTTATGCTCGTTTTCTTGCATCCAGTAACGGTCAAAGTCCAATTCGTTTTCGGTACCAGCACGCTTATCACACAAGTTCTTAAAGCTTGCCATGTAACCGACAGGCGCATCAAGCCAGACATAGAAATATTTGTCTGGCTCATCGCTTGGGGTATCTGGAATCTGAAAGCCAAAGTAGGGTGCATCGCGCGAGATATCCCAACTGGTCAGTCCAGCGTCAAACCATTCTTGTAGTTTGTTGGCGACCGACACTTGCAGGCGATTGTCACTACGCGTCCAATCTTTTAAGAATTGCTCAAACTCAGGCAAGTCAAAGAAATAATGCTTAGAGGTTTTAAGCACAGGCGTGGCATTTGATAACGTTGAATGCGGGTCTTTCAGGTCTGTTGCATCATAGGTAGTACCACATACTTCACAGTTATCACCATATTGGTCTGGCGAATCACATTCAGGGCAAGTGCCTTTGACAAAACGATCGGCTAAAAACAGTTGTTTTTCAGGATCAAATAGTTGCTCGACGTCGCGGGTAGAGATATGCCCAGCGTCTCTAAGGCGACGATAAATCAGCTCAGAGCATTCTTTGTTTTCTGCAGAATGGGTTGAGTGATAATTATCAAAATTAATTAAAAATTTAGCGAAATCAGCCTCATGTGCGGCTTGCACATTGGCAATTTGCTGCTCTGGAGTGATGCCATTGTCTTCGGCTTTGAGCATGATGGCCGTACCATGAGCGTCATCAGCGCAAACATAAGTGACCTGATGACCTTGCGCCTTCATCGCTCGCACCCAAATATCAGTTTGGATATACTCTACAAGATGCCCCAAATGGATGTCACCATTGGCGTAGGGCAGGGCACTGGTTACTAGAATCTCACGCACAAAATCACCTATATTTTTATATGAACGGATTGATTATCAATAGAAATTAAAAAAGTGTGCCTATGATACCGTAATTCGGCTAAATTTGTGATATTCCTCAGTAATTAATACGGTAATTAACTCTACACGACCTATAGAAGTGTCATTCTTTTATGAGACGTCGATAGTCATACTGTCTATAGTTAACCATGATCGAACCGCCATAAAAAACCCACCAAGTAATTGCTCAGTGGGTTTTTAGTATTAAGTGATAATCATGAAATCTAATGATTTATAGCTACTCATTATGGATTCATTTAAGCAAATTAGAATGACCCAAACAGCGTACCTAAAGTAATGACTACTGCTACGGCAATCAGTGGAATAACCATGGTGACCATTGCCACGTTCAAATAGGATTGTTTATGCGTCAGACCACAAATCGCCAGTAAGGTAATGACTGCGCCACTGTGTGGCAAGGTATCTAAACCACCCGCTGCCATCACAGCGACTCGGTGCATCAGCTCTGGATCAATACCAGCGGCGACTGCCATTCTTAGATAATCTTCACCCAATGTTGATAGCGCAATACTCAAACCACCAGACGATGAACCAGTAATACCAGCCAGCGTGGTCATAGCGACGGCTTCTGAAATCAATGGATTACCAGGAGTAAGATTTAAAATACTATCACGAATGATGAGGAAGCCTGCCAATGAGGCAATCACTGCACCATAGCCTACTTCAGATGCCGTATTAAAGATTGGCAACATCGAATCATAAGTACCACGGTTGATGGTTTTTTGCAGATTTGTCCAATGACCGATACGCATGACGATTAGCACCACACAAGCTACAACCAATGAGATAATAATCGACCACAGCCCGAGTGAGCCTGCGATATTCAAGTCTGGGAACTGGGTCTGTAAGCCACTAAAGTCCATCGATGGGAAGATGAAGTAAGTCAATAAAGCGTTTAGACCGATAACCAAGACCAATGGAATCATAGCAACGGTAAATGACGTATGATGCGTACTGAGCAAATTAGTGTCCGTTGTAGTTCCACCAATACCGCCCACATCACTATCATCATGCTGACCGTAACCTTCACCTGCTGCATTGGCTTTTTGGGCTCGTGACTGCAACCATAACCAACCACAGATAAACATGATAGTACCGCCGATGATACCTAAAATAGGCGCGGCAAATACGTTGGTATTGTAATAAGGAATCGGAATGGCATTCTGAATAGCGGGTGTGCCTGGTAATGCCGTCATAGTAAAGGTGAATGAACCTAGGGCAATCGCAGCTGGAATCAAGCGCTTAGGAATATCAGCGGCTTTAAACAAGTCTTTGGCGATTGGATAAATGGCAAATGCCACGACGAATAACGACACGCCGCCATAGGTCAAAATGCCACAAACTAGAATCACTGACAGAATAGCTTTGCTGGCACCAAGCTTTTCGACCACGGTATTGGCAATAGCTGTTGCTGCGCCAGAGTCCGCCATCAAACGCCCAAAGAGTGCACCCAATAAGAAGATAGGAAAGAATTTGAGTAAGAATCCACTCAATGCGCCCATAAATACATCGGTATAGGCGGGAATAGTGCTTAGAAAGTCACCTGAAAGTAGTACCGCTAAAGCGGCCATAATCGGTGCCAAAATCAGCACGGAATAGCCGCGATAAGCAAAGAACATCAATAATAACAAAGTAATAACGATAGCAAATGTACTGAACATGACCGCCCTCCTTGGCTAAGTTAAGCCTGAGAGTATGCAGGGCACAAAGAAATAGGTCAATAAAATTAAACATAACAGATGATTTAACGTATTTTATCAAACATTATTCTAGATAAGTATGGTAGGGATCTATTCTATATTGCTCAAGCTGCACTACCTTCTATGCACTACTTTATATAAGCTTCATATTATTCTCTAGTCGCTGCTAGAATAATATGTTAAGTTATCAGAGGTATTATTTTTATAATATATCGATAGAAAATGTATTAATATAAATACAAAAATGATGAATGGTCTAGTGGTTTACATACGCAAAAATCAATGATGATAAATCAGTTATGAATAATAAAAATGAGACTTGCAAGGAGATAAGCATGAGTCAATCAAAAGTATATAGCAGCGCTGAAGAGGCGTTAAAAGGTATCGTTAGTGATGGACAAACTCTCGCTATCGGCGGTTTTGGTCTGTGCGGTATTCCTGAAGCATTAATTGAAGCACTGCGCGATAGTGGTGTTAAAGACTTGACCTGTATCAGCAATAACGCCGGTATCGATGACTTTGGCTTAGGGCTATTATTACAAACCCGCCAAATCAAAAAAATGATCTCATCGTATGTTGGCGAGAATAAAGAGTTTGAGCGTCAATACTTGGCAGGCGAGTTAGAAGTTGAGCTGACCCCGCAAGGCACATTAGCCGAAAAGCTACGTTCAGGCGGTGCAGGTATTCCTGCATTTTATACCGCAACTGGCGTCGGCACACAAGTCGCTGAGGGTAAAGAAACGCGTGATTTTGACGGTCGTACTTATGTACTTGAGCATTCATTACGTGCCGATGTGTCGCTTATCAAAGCGCAAAAAGCCGATAAAGCAGGGAACTTAATCTTTAATAAAACCGCGCGTAATTTTAATCCAGACTGCGCGATGGCTGGCAAGATTACCATTGTTGAAGTAGAAGAAATCGTAGAGACGGGCACGCTCAATCCCGATGAAATTCACCTACCGGGTATTTTTGTGCAGCGTATCGTATTAAATAGTAACCCCGAAAAGCGTATCGAAAAAACCACGACTAAAGCAGTCGAAGGCGCTTAAGTACTTAGTTAAGGGCTTTATCGAAATATTTTTAAACGATTAAATTAATAATAAAGTATTGTGAAAAATAAGGAAGTTACCATGGCATGGACAAGAGAGCAGATGGCACAGCGTGCCGCACAAGAGCTACAAGATGGCTATTATGTAAATTTAGGCATCGGTCTACCCACTTTAGTGGCCAACTATATACCTGAAGACGTAGATGTTTGGCTACAGTCAGAAAATGGTCTGTTAGGGATTGGCGAGTTTCCTACCGAAGAAAACGTAGATGCCGATTTGATTAACGCTGGCAAGCAAACCGTGACCGCAGAATCAGGTGCCAGTTATTTCAGTAGTTCAGAGTCGTTCGCGATGATTCGTGGCGGACATGTTAACCTTGCGATATTGGGCGCGATGGAAGTCTCAGAACAGGGCGATTTGGCGAACTGGATGATTCCCAAAAAAATGGTCAAAGGTATGGGCGGCGCGATGGATTTGGTCGCTGGCGTACAACGCGTGATTGTATTAATGGAACAGGTTAATAAACACGGTGAGCCAAAAATCCTAGCCAATTGCGAGCTGCCATTGACGGGTAAAGGGGTGGTCGATCGTATTATCACTGAGCTTGCTGTACTTGATGTGACGGAGAATGGATTGAAACTGGTTGAGCTGGCAGAGGGTGTTAGCTTTGAAGAGCTACAAGAAAAAACACCAGTGAGCATTGTCCAATAGTTTTGATGTTATATCGGATGTTAGAAAGGCTGATTAATGCGTTGTTTAAGAGCCACTATATTTTAGGGGCTTATTTATAGCTTTAATTCATTACTACACATCATTACCCATTATTAAGGATAATATATGGCGACTCAATTACAACAGGATTTGACAGGTAAGGTGGCATTGGTCACTGGCGCCGCAAGTGGTATCGGACGTGATATTGCTGAAACTTATGCCAAAGCAGGGGCAGCGGTGGGTATTGCAGATATCAATCTTGAAGCTGCTCAGAAAACGGTTGATGCTATCGAAGCTACGGGCGGACGCGCCCTCGCGATTGCTATGGACGTGACTTCAGAGAGTGCCGTCAACCACGGAGTGCAACAGCTGGTCGATACCTTTGGTGGTATTGATATTCTCGTCTCCAATGCCGGTATTCAGATTATCGATCCGATTAATAAAATGGCGTTTGAAGATTGGAAAAAAATGCTCGCTATTCATTTGGATGGGGCATTTTTAACCACCAAAGCCGCTGTACAGCATATGTATAAAGACGATAAAGGCGGTACGGTCATCTATATGGGTTCTGTGCACTCGCATGAAGCATCAATGTTTAAGGCACCTTACGTCACGGCAAAACATGGTCTGCTTGGGCTGTGCCGTGTATTGGCGAAAGAAGGCGCTGAGCACAATGTACGCTCACATGTGATATGTCCAGGTTTCGTCAAAACGCCTTTAGTCGAAAAGCAAATTCCGCAACAAGCTGCCGAAAAAGGCATCAGTGAAGAATCGGTCGTCAAGGATATTATGCTGGTTAATACGGTCGATAAAGAATTTACCACTGTCGATGATATTGCCCAATTAGCCTTATTTTTAGCGGCTTTTCCAACGAATGTCTTTACTGGACAATCTATCGTTGCCAGCCATGGATGGTTTATGAATTAATCGTTTTGATTGGTATTTTTTGGCTTAATAGTCATTAGCTTGCTAAAAAAGCCCAAAGCTTGATAAAAAAAGACCAATCCAGTAGCATCTAGCTTTATATTAACTTGAGCCAATTGTATTGGCTCTTTTTTATGAGCGCTTGCTGCATCGATTTGGGCGCAAGGAATAAAATGATAAATAATAAAGATTTTGCATTGGGTTTTGCAGCGAAACTAAGCCGTGCTATCGAGCAACAGCATTTTGAGCAAGCGATTAAAGAAGTTCAAACGTTACGTCCTATTGATATCGCTGATGTGATAGCACTTATTGAGCCTCGCCTTGCTTGGCAATTGTTAGAGCAGCTGCCCAATCGTTCTACGATATTTGCCTATTTAGATGCGGATATTCAAGTTGAACTGGCCTATGTGTTCCCTCGAGCTATCTTAGCGAAGCTAGTAGGCGAGATGCCTTCTGATGAGCGTACGGATTTATATAAGCACCTAAGCCAAGATCAACGAGATGCTTTGTTACCGGCATTAGCACAAGCAAAGCGCGAAGATATCCGACGCTTATCTGCCTATGAAGAGCGCACTGCCGGTGCCTTGATGAGCTCTGACTATGCGACTTTAGGTGCTCAGATGACTGTCTCTGAAGCATTAGATGCATTACGATTAGAAGCGCCCGACGCTGAAACCATTTATCATACCTATGTGATTGACGATGACCGTAAGCTGCTCGGTGTGGTGTCATTAAGAGTACTGATTTTAGCATCACCAGAGCAAATAATTCATGACATTATGCTCAGCTCCGTCATATCTTGTGATGTGAATGATCATCAAGAGGACGTTGCTAAGACCGTTGCCCGTTATGACTTAATCTCCTTGCCCATTACCGATGCAAGTGGTGCTTTGGTCGGTATTGTCACGCATGATGATGCGATGGATGTGGCGAGTGATGAGGCGACCGATGATTTTCATAAGTCAGGCGGTGTCTCTACGATGGTAGGTCGTTTAAAAGATGTCAGTATTCGAGTTTTATATCGTAAGCGGGTATTTTGGCTGGTATTTTTAGTATTTGGCAACTTGCTTTCAGGGCTGAGCATTGCAAAATTTGAAGATGTAATAGCAGCAAACCTAGTATTGGTGTTTTTCTTACCTTTGCTGGTTGATAGCGGTGGTAATGCAGGCTCACAGTCGGCGACCTTGATGGTACGTGCTTTGGCAACTGGCGATGTGGTCATGCGTGATTGGTTTTCATTACTGGGCCGTGAAGCAATGGTCGCTTTAATGCTCGGGGCTACGATGGCGGTGGCTATCTCAATCATCGGTTATGTGCGTGGCGATGCCGTTGTTTCTTTAGTGCTGGCAATGAGTATGATGTCCGTGGTTATGATTGGTTGTGTGATTGGTATGAGTCTGCCTTTTATATTGAACAAACTAGGCTTTGATCCTGCCACTGCCAGTGCGCCTTTGATCACATCAGTTTGTGACGCGGCAGGCGTGCTTATTTATCTATTTATTGCTTCAAAGTTTTTGGCGATAGGTTAAGGTCGTTTAAAAGATAGAAATCGGCGAAAATATAAGACAGTATAGACACATCGTGCAAAGCTCAGACCTACTGACAGTGTGGTTTTTTTATACCTCTCATTGAGCTACACTGTATACATAAAACCGTCTAGCTAAATTGTTTCGGAATATATTTTTTCGTTCAAATATTATTTGAAAAAGCGTCATTGGAATTTGCCAGACTTAACCATCTATAGAGGTAGCTATGTTTAACTTTATAAAAAAAATAGGATCTTCAAAATCCGAGACTCCGCAGCAGCAAGCTGAGCTTGATAGTGCCGTTGATAAGGTACTGTTAGGTTATCAGGTTGGTAGTACCAGTATTGCTACTATGGTAACGGGGCTTGAGCGCGCCGGTGACCAGTTGACTTTGGATTTGCGCTTGCCGCATGCTAGCGATCCGGAGATTATTCAGCAAGAACTTGGACAATTGCTACATCCGCACGGTATCAAGGTTATT
>NZ_NEXU01000011.1:0-20296 GCF_002224105.1 Psychrobacter sp. DAB_AL32B
GCGGATATTTACGGCCCTAGTATGCCGACCATGCTAGGCGTGGATAAGGTAAAGCCTGAGCTAGAGAATGAACAGTTCATTCCTATCAATGCTCATGGCATAGCGATGTTATCGATTGGTAGCCTACTTGATGGCGACAATACGCCTGTCGCGTGGCGCGGTCCTAAAGCGACGGGTGCTTTGATGCAACTATACAATCAAACCAACTGGCCACAGTTAGATTACTTGGTGATTGATATGCCGCCAGGTACCGGCGATATTCAGCTAACATTAGCACAGCGCATTCCGGTGACCGGTGCGGTGATTGTTACGACGCCGCAGCATATTGCGCTATTGGATGCGCAAAAAGGCATCGAGATGTTTAATAAAACCAATATTCCGGTACTTGGCGTGGTCGAAAACATGGCGCTACATACTTGTAGCAACTGTAATCATACCGAAGCAATTTTTGGTGTCGGCGGTGGCGAGCGTATTGCTGAGCAATATCATGTGCCACTGTTAGGGCAGCTACCACTCGCTAGTGGTATTCGCGCGCAAGTGGATAAAGGTGAGCCAAGCGTCTTAGTTGATGATGAGTTTGCGCCATATTATTTGAGTATTGCTAAAAATATCGAAGCCAATATTGATAAGTTTGCTAAGCCAGTCGACGATAAGCGTATTTTTTAGCATATATGATATTGGTTCGATGTTCGATGTATCTACTATTAATAAACAAGGATGTTAATTAATATGCCAATTCTATCTACTCAAAATGTTTATCAGTCTCGTCCTATACTTGATCAGTTAATCCAAAATGGCCAACCAACTTTTGGGGTCTTCCAACAAGTTAAAGCAATCAACTATCTTGACTATCACAGCCATCTTATTTCGCAAAAGTCATTACCCAATTGGCGCAAAAATCTAAAAGCCAATCAATTCTGCTTTATCCAAATTATCCAGCCACCTTATCGAGTTTGTTTAGCATTAGCGACGATTAAGCTTGCGACCAGTGCTTTTGTTTATCTTTATAATGACGACACTGAGCAGTTAGAAGTTTGTGAAGCGCTACAGCCTTTGACTCGGCATACGCAGCTAGAAAGTGATTGTTACCAAGGACAGATGGCGTTTGCGCATGCTAGCCTCACCGTAACATTAGACTTTACTCCCTCGAAAATCAAAGTGGCGCTAGATAGTCAGCATATAGAGGTTCATGCAACATTAGAGCGGGAATCTCAGCCATTAGCAGTATGCACACCCACTGGCAGACGTGGCTGGACGTTTACGCAAAAAGAACCACTTACGGCGATATCTGGGCATTTCTTAATCAAATCTGCTTCAATATTTAATATAGAACCTCACACTAAACAAGTAGATTTCACCGATACCACCATCGCCAATCTAGACTGGACATTAGGCTATATGCGCCATGAAACCAATTGGTTTTGGAGCTGTATTAATAGCTACTTGCCAGATGGCCGCCATTTTGCCTTAAACCTAGCGATGGGCGTCAATGAGACAGGCGCTAGTGAAAATGCTTGCTGGCTTGATGGGCAGATAGCTTATTTGCCGCCCGTGATGTTTGCTCGTAAAGATGTCAATTTAACATTAAGTCAGCAAGATCAATCTGCTGAAGAGTCAAGCATCAGAGCTGAGCAGACTTGGCGTATTTATCATCAAAACCTAGGCTGGAGTAATGTTGAGATCGACTTAATCTTTACGCCTATTAGTGTTTATAAAAAAACCGATAACTTTGGCATAGTTGCCAGTATTTTTGAACAATGGCTCGGCGAATACAGCGGTGAGATACGTATTGGAGATAAAGTCATTCATCTAGATAAAGTCATGGGGCTGGCTGAAGATCACTTTGCCAAATGGTAGCTTGTAAAAATATAGGGTGATGATAAGTGGGTTATTGGACGTATTGGTTTTAAAGTGCTGCTGACTCTATAAATCGTGCCGTCAATTCCGTATAATCGTCGCTATCAAAATACTATTCAAATCATAATCCCTATTTAATATTTGCTAAGGAACAACAATGTCTATCAAATCTGACCGCTGGATTCGTAAAATGGCTGAAGAGCATGGCATGATTGAGCCATTTGAAGCAGGTCAAGTGCGTTTTAATGACGCCGGTGAGCGTTTGGTCAGCTACGGTACCTCAAGCTACGGTTATGATGTACGCTGCGCGCCTGAGTTTAAAGTCTTCACTAATGTGCATTCAGTCATTGTCGATCCTAAAAACTTTGATGAAAAAAGCTTTATCGATGTCATTGGTGATGAGTGTATTATTCCGCCAAACTCATTTGCGCTCGCGCGGACGATGGAATATTTCCGTATTCCACGTGATGTATTGACTATTTGCCTAGGTAAGTCAACTTACGCGCGCTGCGGTATCATCGTCAACGTCACACCGCTTGAGCCTGAGTGGGAAGGGCATGTCACTTTAGAGTTTAGTAATACTACCAATCTGCCAGCGCGTATTTATGCGGGTGAAGGGGTGGCACAAATGCTATTTTTCCAAAGTGATGCCGATGATGTCTGTGAGACCAGCTATAAAGATCGTGGTGGTAAATACCAAGGTCAACGCGGCGTGACATTACCAAGAACTTAGATAAGCGCTTACCCAAGAACTTAATGGTTATTTTAATCATTCAGCTCATTTAGAAGAGTAATAAAAAAAGCTAGCCATATTTAATATGACTAGCTTTTTTATGTATCAGGTTTAATTATTTTAGAACTTTTAAACCGGCTTTATTATCACGTTTAGGCTTAGGAGCTGCGCTGGTTATCTTAGGACTCATTACCGAGTCATCTTCAGGCTGATAGTTGTCATATTCATTCGGATCAAAAAACATCCCTTGCGAGTTCTCTTTAGCATAGATACCTAGCACCGCCGTCAGTGGTACCCAAATTTCTTGTGATACGCCACCAAAGCGCGCACTGAAGTGAATATAGTCATTTTCCATACTCATATTACCAGTAGCGCGGCTGGCAATATTGAGTACGATACGCCCATCTTGCACATGTTCCGTTGGAATCTGTACGTTCTCAGCGGTAGCATCAACCATCAGATACGGTGTGAGCGCATTGTCTTCTATCCATTGATATAGCGCGCGCACCATATAGGGACGTGTTGGGGTAATAGACGTGGTTTCGCTCATCTTTTGGCTTCCTATATTGATGATATTAAATAATAGTTAATAAGGGGTTTGCTGCCTATTTTTATTGATTTCTAGAAAATGAGGCAGGTTTAATGATTTCTTATTCTAAGACAGCGACAAGCGATTGTCTAATCAACGCACACTTTTTTGAAAGCTTTTACGCTCAAAGATTCGGGTTTGATACTCAAGTAATGGACGGCTAATAGCACGAGGTAGCTCGATACCCATCTCTTCAAGTCGCCATAATAAAGGCGCTAGCAGTACATCACACCAGCCAAATTCATCCGCCATAAAGTAAGGTTTATGCGCAAATAGCGGTGATAAAGTAATCAATGAATCAGTTAGCTGTTTTTTAGCGATGGCTGCTTGTGCTTTGTTGAAGCTATCAGGGTGCATCAGTAAACGCTTACCCAGTACCAGCCAATCACGCTGAATGCGCCACGCCAGTTGCCTGAACTGTGCACGCTCTTGCGGTGTATCAGGCAGCAGTTTGTTTGCATGGTAACGCTCCTCAAGATACTCGAAGATGACGTTAATCTCATAGAGGGCAATCTCACGCTGCTGAAGAACGGGCAAAGTGTGATAAGGATTCAGTTCGGTCAAGTCCTCTGGGCGCTCGGAGTGTAGACGTGATAAATAATAAGCGAGCTTTTTTTCTTCAAGTAATAGGCGTACCACATGACTGTCGTAGCCGTCATCAGCATATAAGATTAGCTGACTACTTGGAATGTCATTCGCATCAATCATGAAAGCCTAATGTTAATAGTAAAGCCTGTCATCGTAAACAAAGTCGACCTATTTATCAAGGCAGCATCCGTAAACATTACGTATGAGCTTATGGTTTAGCGGATGATTTACTGACGATTAGCACATAAAAAAAGCACTACCGAGGTAGTGCCTTTTATTAATATCCTACTAAATTTCTATTGTCTTAATTCTTGTTTATTTTACATCTTTCCAGAACTCTTTGTTGAGCAAGTAAACTGGAATCAGTAAAACTAACAAGAATAAAATCACGAAGAAACCAATGACTTGACGGTCATGACGAACAGGCTCAGCCATCCACGCCATAAAGTTAACCAAGTCACCGACTTCAGATTCAAACTCTTCTTGACTAAGCTCTTCTTGCATATTATGCAAGACGTGAGGCATTGCAGCGTTTGCAAGCACTAAGTTATTAGCGCCCCAAGGACGACTTGGATCTTCATAGAACGATAATAGATAGGTATAAACCCAGTCATCACCGCGCAGTCTGGTCTCAAGCGATAGATCCGGCGGTGCTGCACCAAACCACGATGCTTGCACTTCAGGGTCAATCTCAGCATTAATATGGTCGCCGATTTGATCTGTGGTGACCATCAGATACTTTTCGACCAGCTCAGGCGGTATCTCTAAGTCTTTAGCAATACGCGAGTGACGAACGTACTGTGCTGAGTGACAACCCGCACAGTAGTTCATAAACGTTTTCGCGCCGTTTTGTAGAGAACCCTTATTGGTAAAATCAATAGGGGCTGTGCTACAGGCTAAGTGTTCTTCAACACCATCAGCATTGGTAAACGTACCGCATCCACCACCTGCTGCTAGTGCCGTACCAGCAGTCAAGGTTAATGCCGCGCCTAAGCCTAAACCTGCTAGGAATTTTTTTAGCGTGTTCATTAGTGACCTCCGGTAACGCGTTCTGGTGGCTGTTTACACTTCTCAATAGAGGTGTAAATTGGCATCAGTAAGAAAAACAAGAAATACAACACAGTGAAGATACGAGCCATCAATGTTGCTGTTGGCGTTGTTGGTGTCGCACCTAAATAACCTAGAACTAAGAAACTGATCGCAAACACAGTTAAAGCAATTTTAGATAAAATGCCTTTATAGCGTATAGAGCGTACAGGCGATCTATCAAGCCATGGTATCAAGAACAGGAAGGCAATTGCAGCACCCATGGCAATAACACCACCAAGCTTATCTGGAACCGCACGTAAGATGGCATAGAAAGGCGTGTAATACCATACTGGTGCAATATGCGCTGGTGTTTTCAATGAGTTTGCTGTCTCAAAGTTTGGTGGCTCAAGGAAGAAGCCGCCGCCTTCTGGGAAGAAGAATACCACTGAAAAGAACAAGATAAAGAAGACAACAATACCAACCATATCGTGCACGGTATAGTACGGATGGAATTCGATACCATCTAATGGGACACCGTTTTTATCTTTTAGCTTCTTAATGTCAATACCATCAGGGTTGTTCGAACCAACATGATGCAGTGCCACTAAATGCATAAAGACTAAGCCGACAAGCACTAATGGAATAGCAACTACGTGCAAGGCAAAGAAACGATTTAGAGTGATACCTGAAATAATGTAATCACCACGTACCCATTCAGCAAGACCGTCACCAATAACCGGTAAGGCAGCAGGTAGGTTCAAGATAACCTGTGCACCCCAGAATGACATGTTGCCCCAAGGGAGTAGGTAACCGAAGAAACCTTCTGCCATCAATGCCAAGTAAATACCCATACCGATAAGCCAAATAAGCTCACGCGGTTTTTGGTATGAACCATATAGCAAGGCTCTAAACATATGCAGATACACCACGACGAAGAACGCCGATGCGCCAGTCGAGTGCATATAACGGATGAGCCAGCCACCTTTGACATCACGCATGATGTATTCAACAGACGCAAATGCCCCTTCGGCACTTGGGTTGTACATCATCGTTAGCCAGATACCAGTCACTAATTGGTTGACCAATACCACCATAGATAACACGCCAAAGAAGTACCAAAAGTTAAAGTTTTTTGGTGCATAGTACTTCGACATATGATATTCGTAGGTTTCAGTCGCTGGAAAGCGCGCGTCCACCCAATGCATTAACTTTTTACCCATGCTCATATTAAGCCTCCCCAATCGTCAAGATGGTACCATCCATGTTGTAATCTGGGACAGGTAAGTTAAGCGGTGCAGGTACACCACTATAAACGCGACCCGCTAAATCATATTTAGAACCATGGCATGGGCAGAAAAATCCACCGTACCAATCATTACCACCCAAGTCGGCTGCGCCAACATCAGGACGGTAGTTTGGTGCACAGCCTAAATGTGTACAGACGCCTTCTACCACCAATATCTCTGGTGAAAGTGAGCGTCCTGGGTTTTTACAATATTCAGGTTGCAAAGATGCGTCGGAATCAGGGTCGGATAGTAATGACTTTACTGACTCTAGTGTAGTCAGCATTTCTTCAGTACGCTTGACCACAAAGATAGGTTTGCCACGATATTTGATGACAACCATTTGTCCTGCTTCGATAGAACCAATATCTTGGGTGACTGCAGCACCTGCAGCCTCAGCTTTAGCGCTGGGGGTCCAAGAACGGACAAAAGGTGTTGCCACAGCAGCTACCCCAGCTGCACCAATTACGGCAGTCGAGGCAATAAGAACTCTACGACGTTGTACGTTAACGCCTTCGGCATGGCTCATTAATACTTCCTCCAGGTGAATGAAATGGGATTATCCCACACTGGGTTTGTGGCTTAGAAAATCTACAATACCAATAAACAAGCCACGTTAGCTGTGCCTAATTTTGCTAATTGTTGCTATTCTAAGCTATTTTGGTCATAAAATAAATTATTGTGTTAAAAATAAAGCAACCTTGATAGGGCGCACTAGAGTATTAAACAAGATAATCACTCTAAAAAACCTTGATTATCAGTGTCTAATATAAGCTTTATGCCACCAAGATATCATCAAGGATGTTATGAATAATGACCTTATAATTATTAAGGATATTCAGCAATAGGGAATGATACTTGAAATCTAGACAATGTTCACTAACTTTCAGCACCTCACTACCTTGTAAGTAGTCGTAAGCTATTTATTACCGCTCTAAATGACATAGTAAGTTCAAAATAAAATACGTACGATTGTCATAATATTCTGCTGGTATAAACATTTCTCGCTTGCTGCGCACTTTGCCAGACAGAGGCTTCGAAAAATTTATACCAGCAATACTTTGTTTTTTTAAAGTGAAGCGAATATAGATTGGTAATAAATAGCACTACCTTTAATAGAACCACCTTTAATAGTAGGTTTTTAAAATAAAGCTGCTATTAAAGGTAAGTTTCCAACTATTAATACTGTTCTGATAGCATTAGCCTTCAAGCGTATTCCAGCGCTCAAGCTTATTCATCATTTCATCTTCAATGGTAAGTAAACGCTCACTAGCAGCCGTTGCCGCATCAAAGTCTTGATTAAACCAAGACCCATCAGCCAGCTTTTCTTCTAGCTCGCTCTGTTCAGCTTCTAAAGTAGCAATCTCTTTTGGCAACGCATCAAGCTCACGCTGGTCATTAAAGTTGAGCTTTTTAGCGGCGTTATTAGGTTTCGCTGCTGCCGCTGATTTATTGGCAGATTTGCTATTAGTGGTATTGTTACCAGAAGATTTAGCTGTTTTCGCCGCTTCTTCGCGATTTTTTTGTACCAAATACTCTTGATAGCCACCGACATACTCGCTGACAGTGCCTTTGCCATCTTCATCTTCACCAAATACCCAAGTTGAAGTGACAACGTTGTCCATAAATGAGCGGTCATGGCTAATCAATAGAATCGTACCGCCAAAGCTTGCGACTGATTCTTCTAATAGCTCAAGTGTTGCCATATCCAAGTCGTTGGTTGGCTCATCAAGTACAAGGATATTGGCAGGCTTTAATAATTGTTTGGCAAGTAGCACGCGGTTACGCTCACCACCAGATAAAGCTTTAACAGGGGTACGTGCGCGTTCTGGGGCAAATAAGAAGTCTTGTAGATAGCTCATAATGTGAGTCTTACGGCCACCCACTTCGACGAAATCAGAACCTTCTGAAACGTTATGAGCCACACTGGCCTCAAGATCTAACTGGTCACGCAGCTGATCAAAGAAGGCTATTTTTAGGTTAGTACCTAATTCAACGCTGCCAGTTTTGATTACATCATCGTCTGACATATCGAGTAGGGCTTTAATAAGCGTGGTTTTACCCGCGCCATTAGGGCCGACGATACCGATTTTGTCACCGCGCATGATGGTGGTGCTAAAGTTATCGACCAATACGTGGTCATCATACTGTAAATGTAAATTTTTAACTTTACAGACTAGCTTGCCACTTTTCTCGCCTTGACCCATGGTGATATTAACATTACCAACTTGTTCACGGCGCTCGCCACGTTCTTCACGCAATGCTTTTAAGTCACGGACACGACCTTCATTACGGGTGCGACGTGCTTTGATACCTTGGCGAATCCAAACTTCCTCTTGTGCTAATTTTTTATCAAAGTTAGCATTGTTTTTTTCTTCAGCTAATAATTGTAGCTCTTTTAGCTCTTGGTAACGTGCATAGCCACCTTCACCTTGAGTGACGTCATAGCTGGTCAATTGACCACGATCAAGCTCAATGATACGAGTTGATAATTTATTAACGAACGCTCTATCATGGGTGACGAACAATAATGTCAAACCTTGCCAATCGAGTAAGAAGCGCTCAAGCCACTCAATACTATCAACATCTAAATGGTTGGTCGGTTCATCAAGTAGTAGTACATCAGGCTTGGTCACTAAAGAGCGTGCTAATAACACACGACGCTTACGACCACCAGATAGTGATGACAAGTCATCTTCTGGATCTAGACCCATAGTTGTGATGAGACGGGTTGCTTCCCGCTCCAAATCCCAACCATGTACCGCATCGATATCATGCTGCAGGTCTGCCATACGCTCACAGGCATCCATGTCACCATTGGCACATAAATCAGTTTGCGCATTATAGTTGATAAGCAACTCAGCAGTGCGTTTGCTGCCACCCATGACTATATCTAAAATTTTACCGCTAGTCTCGGGCACATCCTGCTCAAGCATCGCGACGCGTACGCTATTATTAATGATAACTTCGCCGCTATCAGGCAATAATGTGCCATTAATCAGCTTAAATAAGGTGGATTTGCCTTCGCCATTGCGGCCAATTAAACATACGCGCTCGCCTGCATCGATAGCAAAGTCAATACCATCAAGGACAGGAGCGACGCCAAAGGCAAGGTGAATATCTTTTAAATGTATCAGTGCCATAGAGTATCTTAAGCTTATATAATAGTGAGGTAGGGGTTGTTGCGAAATTGCGAGCAGTATAACATGCTGCTACGCAACTGTAGTGCGCGTAAATGGATTTATAAGCATGATTTTATGCCGGTTATTTTATCAAGCAACCTAGCATATCTTACCAAGGCTTTAGCCATCGTTATCCATCGCATCTAGTATTGAGAAAAATATGAATGAAGCAAATCCACAAAGTATAAACCTATCCAATCTTCAAACCGAAAGCTTAGCCACACAAGCTGACTTACAATCGCAAGTGGTCGAATTACAAATGAACATGTCCCATCTTGAGCTAACAGTAGAACGACTTGACGATGTCATTACCCGTCAAGATAAACATATCCAAACGCTACAACGACAACTACAGTTTATTTATAAGCAAGTTGAAAGCCAAGATGAAGAAGGAGGCGTGGCACCTTTTGACGTCATGGCAGATAGGCCACCACATTACTAGCCATATTAATCGCTAACGATAAATAGCAAATAAGCGATACTACTTTTATTAAATTTATATGTGTATTTTTGAATAAATATACCCTCCAGTGACTGCTCAGTCACATTAGAGAAATGATGTTGTTTTAGTGTAAGAAAAACATTAGTATCCTTCCCCTTATGTATCGCCTACCTAACAAAGTTCGGTATAGCGGTAAACAACGAGGATGTTTGGAGATACCCAATGCGCGCTACTTTTCATTTAAAAACTCTTGCTGTAGCGATTGCTACTCTTTCTATAGCCAGCATGAGCAATGCTGCTGGTCTTGATCGTTCAGGACAAGATATCACCGCATTTTTGCAAGATGGTGTATATGCTGAAGCGGTTTATACTTATTTAGATGCTGATGTCAGTGGTTATGATAATGCTTATGTTGGTACAGATAAAAACGCTTATCAGCAAGGTAATAAAATTGGTGATATCGCGGAATCTTATGACTTTTTCCGTTATGGCGTAAAAGCGGACATCAATGAGACATTTAGTGTTGGTGTTTTATACGATGAGCCTTTTGGTGCTGCTGCCGATTATAGTGGTGACAATAAGTTTGTCGATGATAACGGTGAAGGTACCAATGTTGAAGTTCGTACAGAAAACATTACAGGTATTTTAGGCGCCAAATTTGGCGCTAATAAAGAATTTCAAGTATATAGTGGACCAGTAGCCCAGCGTGTACAAGCAGATGTAAAGTTACGTGGGAAAGCATATCAAGCAGCTGATGGTTACACGACACATATCACTGCTGATCAGGACTATGGTTGGTTAGCAGGCGTTTCATATAGCAAGCCTGAAATTGCATTACAAGCAGCCTTAACCTATCGCTCAGAGATTGAACATAGTCTGAAGCTGTCTGAGAAATTTCCGAAGATTGCACCAGTCATTCCAGCTGCAGCAACAGGCATTGATGGTATCATTGATATCACGACTCCTGAATCAGTAAACTTTGATTTCCAAACAGGTATCAATCCTACTATGCTAGCGACTGCTAAAGTGCGCTGGGTACCATGGAGTGATTTTTCTATCGTTCCACCGTTATATAATCAAGCCAGTAAATTTGATCCTACAAATGGTCCAGATGGTCTATCACTAGTCAGCTATGATAAAGACCAATGGTTGGTAGAGTTAGGTCTAGCGAAACGTTTAACGCCAGTATTAGCGGTGACAGGTACAGTTGGTTGGGATAGTGGTGCTGGCAATCCAGTCACTTCACTAGGTCCTATTGATGGCTATTACAGTGCTGGTCTTGGCGCAAAGTATAACTTAACTGACAATTGGGCGATTTCTGCTGGTGGTAAATACCTATGGTTTGGTGATGCAAAAGGTCAAATTCCAAATAAATTTGCTGTTAGCAACTTTGAAGACAACGATGGTTTTGCGCTTGGTGTTAAACTATCTTATCAAGCCAAACAAAATTTTAATTAGAGTGTAATAGGGTTAACCTAATATAAGGTTAATACTATTATCTACAAAAAAGCGATCCATTATGGGTCGCTTTTTTGTGCGTTAAGCAAAATAAATGATAGCCAATATATTTGTTTAATATTTTTATTAAATATCCAGAATTACCAGATATCAGACTTAAGTTTGTTAACATTTAATTATATAAGATATTGATATTAATATAAATAAACTATTGTTTATCATTTTATATTTAATAGCTGTACTGAAGGGTCATTAGCAAGAAATAAAGTGTTTTAGATGTTGTTTTAGTGTCAAAAAGTCATTACTATTCATTTCAGGACATCGTTTACATAATCTTATATTTCAAGTAACAATACTGAATATTAATTATGCAGGCGGTTAAACAACGAGGATGTTTGGAGATACCCAATGCGCGCTACTTTTCATTTAAAAACTCTTGCTGTAGCGATTGCTACTCTTTCTGTAGCCAGCATGACCAACGCTGCAGGTCTTGATCGCTCAGGTCAAGATATCACTGCATTCTTACAAGATGGCACTTACGCTGAAGCGGTCTATACTTATATCGATGCAGATGTCAGCGGTTTCGATAGTTCTAATGGTAATCCTTTAATTAACAATTATGCCAAAGGTAAAGCAACTGGTGATATCGCTGAGTCTTATGATTTCTTTCGTTATGGTGTAAAAACTGATATTAATGATACCTTTAGTGTTGGTGTCTTATATGATGAGCCATTTGGTGCTGCTGCTGCTTATAATGGCGACAACAGTTTTGTAGCAGGAGCCAATCGCGATACTATTATTAGTGATTTATCGAGTGGTACCGTCACTAGCTTTGCAGGAGCAGTTGGTGTAGTCAATCCTATTTTGCAAAAAATTGCAAACAATACGCCACTAACTCCAACAGAGCAAGCTCAGATAGCTCAATTAGGGCCAGCAGTAGCAATTGCTCAAGCTGAATATGACACCAGAGGTGAAGGAACAAATGTTGAAGTGCGTAGTGAAAGTATCACTGCTATTCTTGGCGCGAAATTTGGTGCTAATAAGGAGTTTCAAGTATATGGCGGTCCAGTAGCGCAACGTATACAAGCAGATGTAAAATTACGAGGCACTGCATATGGTCCTGCTACAGGTTATACCTCACATATTAGCCCAGATCAAGATTATGGCTGGTTAGCAGGTGTTTCTTATAGTAAGCCAGAAATCGCATTAAAAGCTGCTTTGACATATCGCTCTGAAATCGACCACAGTATGGATATCTATGAGAGTTATCCTTTAGCACCAACTGTCGGCATACTTACAGGACGTATTCTTCCAGCTACTCAAGTTACCAATATGGAGTTGACCACACCCAAGTCAGTAAACTTTGACTTCCAAACAGGCGTAAACCCTACGACTTTAGCCACTGCAAAAGTACGTTGGGTACCATGGAGTGATTTCGCAATTACTCCACCATTATATAATGAAGTTAGCCAATCTACTGCACGGCCTAATGGTTTAGATTTGGTCGAGTATGAAGACGACCAATGGCAAGTAGAGCTTGGTGTTGCCAAACGTCTAGCACCAGCTTTAGCCGTTAGTGGTACGGTTGGTTGGGATAGTGGTGCCGGCGATCCAACAACCTCGCTAGGTCCAGTCGATGGCTACTATAGTGTTGGTCTTGGCGCTAAGTATAACGTCACACCTGAATGGGCAGTATCAGCCGGTGGCAAATACTTATGGTTCGGTGATGCCAAAGGTCAATTACCTACTGGTAAAATCGTTGGCGATTTCCAAGACAATGATGGTTATATCCTTGGTATGAAGCTTTCTTATCAAGGAAAATAAAACTTTAAATAATTTTTTCTAAAGTTAATTTCAATATTATAGATAAATAAAACACCAATAAAAAAAGCGATCCATTATGGGTCGCTTTTTTGTTGTCTATTAATTGGTAAGGGATAGGAATTAAAAGAATTAAAACTTTATTCTCTCGCACTAAATTATTATTTATAGTCGCGCATAAAAAGTCTGAAAGACAGAGATCATTCACTTGCAACCTCTAATTATCAATAATATTAAGCAAAATTAGAAAATAATTTTCAGAAACTTATCTAAGTAATTTATGTACTGGTCAGTCACAATAGCGAAATAGCGTACTTTTGTTGTTGTCTTCGTGTGAAAAAGCTATTAGTATCATATATAGGAAACCGAACAGATGATTGAACTTTTGTATTTTTAAATACGAACTACTATTTGCTAATCATCGAATAGGTAAAACAACTGGGATGTTTGGAGATATACAATGCGCGCTACCTTTCATTTAAAAACGCTTACATTAGCGATTGCTGCTCTGTCTGTAGCTAGTATGAGTCATGCTGCCGGACTTGATCGCTCTGGTCAAGAAATCAAAGGTTTCTTTAATCCTGGTACATATGCTGAAGTTGACTTTGCGTATATCGATACCAAAGTTTCTGCTTATGACAATAAGTTAGGCATAACAAAGACTGAAGCTGAATACGTTAAGGGTAATGACACAGGTAATGCTACCGATGATACCTATAGCTTCATGCGTTATGGTGTAAAAACAGACGTCAATGACAATATCAGTATTGGTGTTTTTTATGATGAACCGTTTGGCGCAGAAATAGAATATAAGGGTGATAATAACTTTGTCTCAAAGGCTGGTCAGCCAACTATCGTTGATCCTACTTCAGGGCTTGCTCTTCCTAATGAGACAGTTAATTCGTCAGTAGTAGGTGATCCAAACTATAACAAAAGCACTAATGTCAGTGTTCATACAGAGACATGGACAGGCTTGATTGGTTATAAATCAAACGGTTTTCAGGTTTATGGCGGTCCCGTATTACAAAAAGCGAAAGCAGACGTGCATTTGCGTGGCAGTGCCTATGGTCCACTAACTGGTTATGATGCAAACGTAAATAGCGATACCGATTATGGTTGGGTAGCTGGTCTTGCCTATAGCAAGCCTGAGATTGCACTAAACGCTGCGCTAACTTATCGCTCAGAAATAGAACACAAAACAAAAATAGCTGAGAGGATTCCCCTCTTAAGTGGTGACCCAATTGCCAGTCTTGGTGGCTTGTCTCTAAAAGATGTAGCGCTAGGAAAGCTTGGGATAGATCCAAATTCTGCGCTCGGACAGTCTATTGGTGAATATGCCACAACGGATGCTACGGTTACTACGCCTGAGTCGGTTAACCTAAATATTCAAACTGGGTTAAGTGAAAAGTATCAGTTATTGGGTACATTGGATGTACGTTGGGTGCCATGGAGTGATTTCTCAATTGTCCCACCTTTCTACAATGCCTATTCTAAAGCCGCTGAACCAGACGGTTTACCGTTATTGTCTTATGACAAAGACCAATGGAAAGTAGATGTCGGTTTAGCCAAACGTTTCAATGAAAAACTAGCCGGTTCAGTGGTTGTAGGTTATGACTCCGGTGCAGGAAACCCTGTAAGTTCATTAGGTACTATTGAAGGTTATTACAGTATCGGTGGTGGGGTGAAATATAACGTGACACCTGAGTGGGCAGTATCAGTCGGTGGTAAATATCTTAAGTTTGGGGATGCAACTGGACAGTTACCTAACGGCAGTATCGTTAGTAAAGCCGAAGACAATGATGGTTACATCGCTGGTGTAAAACTCTCTTATCAAAGCCTGTAGATTATTATTTAGTAATAACTCTTTAATAAAAGTTCTAAAAGCTTATCTTACTAGTCAGTTGGATAAGCTTCATTAAGCACTATTATCTTATATGGTAATAACTTAGTACTTATACAAATATTTAATGGCTCACAAATGAACGTTTGCGTCATTTTTTATCAACGGCTGTCAGCTGTTATAAATTCACTTTACGAACTAAATTTGGTTATCTATACATTTTATTTGAGTACTAATTTTACTATTAATAGACAACGGAATATCTAACAATCATCCATGGAGGAAGAAGAATGTCACCTAACCGTCATTCAATCACAGCTGTATCGACAGCTAAAAAACTTAAAACCCCGCTCAAAGCCAGTGTTGTATTGCTAACGACTATGATATTAGCAGCATGTAATACAACTGACGATCCTTCTTATAATCTTGATGATGTCTTTAGCCCAATACCTGGCGCGACTGATGCAGCACTAGAAAAAGCAAAAGCTGAAGCTGAAAAGGCTAAAAATGAAGCCAAAAAAGCAAAAGAAGAAGCCGAAGCTGCGAAAAAAGAAGCGGCTAAGCAAATAGCTGCTGCTGAAAAAGCAGCTGAAGAGAAAGCGGAAGCGGCTATCAAGGCTAAGGAAGCAGCCGAAGCTGCTGCTGTCGCTGCTGAAAAAGCAAAAGCAGATGCTATTAAAGCAAAAGAGGAAGCAGAAAAAGCTCTAGAAGAAGCATTAGCAAATGGTGGTGGTTCAGAGGCCCTACAGAAAGAAGCTGACCGCAAAGCCAAGCTAGCAGAAGAAGCAGAGGCAGACGCAGAAGCTGCAGAAGCCGCTGCACAAGCTGCTCAGAAGAAATCAGAGTCAGAAGCGACAGCAGCCCAAGCAGCCCAACAAGCAGCCCAACAAGCAGCACAGGATGCAGAGATTAAAAATGATCCTGAAGCTAAGAAGTCTGGTGTTCAGCATGTCAGTATCGATGCTTCTGATCTAGGTCAGGGGTCACTAACGACTACTACTCGTGACTTTGATATCACTGATGAAACTGAAGTAGATGCACGAGCAGATACTGCTTCTGAGGGTTTGGTTTCTGACCCGGTCGTACTAAAAGTCAGTGGTGATAACGACGATCTAGTAGCGGAATCTAATGGCTTCAAGTCTTTTGAAAATACGACCAAAGTTAATACCTCTTCATTAGGTGAAGTCGATCTAGTTTATACCTCAACCTATAAAGATTTTGGCGATGACTTAAGAGTCGCTCATATTGATGGTGCTGCTGCTGGTTTGTTACCAGTCAACGGTGTTGCTGTGGTTGGTAATGCTACCCAAGCTGAGAACATGCCGACTGAAGGTAAAGTTGGTTACACTGGTGATGCAACTTATCGTGAAACTGGTCAAGATAAAGATATTAAATTTGGTACCTCAGTATTCACAGCTGACTTTGTAGCCAAAAACATCAAAGGTGACTTAACCTTTAGTGATAAGAGCATTGGTCTAGAAGCAGACATTGATGGTAATCAGTTCTCAGGGAGCAAGGACGGTTATAATACCGATGGTGGGTTCTATGGTGGCGATGGCCAATACGTAGGCGGCATATACGAAGGTAATGGCGCTCAAGGTACTTATGGGGCTAAGTCTGATGTCCAAACCAAAGCTGAACAAGCTGCGAAAGACGCTAAAGCCAAAGCAGAGGCGACAGAAAAAGCATTAGAAGCTGCTAGAAATCAAGCTGCAACAGCTAAGGCTGCTGCAGAAAAAGCCCAAGCTGAAGCGGCAAAAGCAAAAGCTGAGGCAGAGAAAGCTCAAGAAGCAGCTGATAATGCAGGTAGTAGCGGTGATGATCAAGCGCTGCAAGATGCAATAGACAGAGCAGAAGCTGCAGAAGCCGCTGCAGAAAAAGCCAAAGCAGATGCAAAAATTGCAATCCAGGAAGCAGCAAATAAAGCAAAAGAAGAAGTCAAAGCAGCTCAAGACAAAGTTGCAGCAGCTCAGTCAGAAGCAGCCGCTGCTAAAAATGCCGCTACTGCTGCAAAAGCTGCAACAAAAGCAGCTGAAGAAGACGCAGCCATTAAAATCACTGCCGCAGAGTCAGGTGAGGCAAACGCTAAAGAAGAAGCTAAAATTGCTCAGGATAAAGCTGCCGCAGCTAAAATTGCTCAGGATAAAGCTGAAGCAGATACTAAAGCCGCCGAAGATAGGGTGACAGCAGCAGCAGCACAACAAGCGGCAGCGGAGAAAAAAGCTCAAGATTTGCAAGACAAGCTAGACAATACACCAAAGTGGGTCTCTAAAACCGAAACAGAGCAATCAGGGGTTCAGCATCTATCCATCGATGCTACTGCACTGGAGGCAGCGTTAGGGGTTAAAACAACGACTACTCGTGACTTCGCTATCCGTAGTACTTCTGATGTCGATGCCCGTGCTGACTTAGCACTTGTAGGTCTAGTTCCAGAACCTATAGCAATTAAAGTCTCGGGTGATAATGATGCTGATACAGCCAACGGCTTTAAATCCTACGAAGGAACAGCTGATGTATTGGCAAAAGGTGATTTAGCTTACACCTCAGTCTATAAAGACTTCGGTGAAAACGGTGAGATGCGCATCGGTCATATCGATGGTTCAGCTGGTGGCGGTGAAATCTCAGTGAACGGTGTTGCGGTAGTAGGTAATAAGACAGCTACAATACCTACAGACGGTAAGTTTGAATACGCTGGTGATGCCACCAATCGTAAAGTCGGTCTAGATAATGACATTGAGTATGGTAGCTCAGAGTTTACTGCCGACTTCGTCGCGAAAAAAGTTGAAGGCACGCTAAAATTTGCTAAAGCTGGTGATATTGCGCTAGGTGCTGATATCGATGGCAATGAATTCTCAGGTAAAAAAGGTGATTACAATACCGATGGCGCTTTCTACGGTGAAGATGCAAATTACATCGGTGGTATCTATGAAGGTAATGGGTCGCAAGGTACCTTTGGCGCTGAGAAAGATGGTACACCAGCAGAACTACCGCCTCCAGTCAACCCAGATGTAAAGCCAGATACTGAGTTTACAGGCTTCCAAAGCAATACACTAAGTAGCCAGAAAAAAGGTTCGCTGACAGATGATGCTGTCGGTTATGCAGAGATACGTGATGATAAATCAAGCTATGTTTGGGACGCAAAGCTTACGAATACGGAAATAATAGATGGTGAAAACGTTGCAATAGATGATCGTACAGGTGATAACTTTACCGGCTACGATAAGTTTATAGCCCGTGCAGATATGACCAAGCCTGCCTCTGTGAAAGCATCGGTCGAAGTCCAGCTAACCGGAGAAGATGACGCAGATTATGGTAATGGCTTTAAGGTGTACAATGGCTCGACTAAAGTAAAGGGTCCTTTAACACTAACCTTAGACTATGCATCTGTTTATAAAAACTTTGACTCACAGATGCAGATCGGTCATGTTTATGGTGATCCTGGGTTCATGGGCGGTGCTTTTGCCCGAGTTTCTACTGTCTATGTACAAGGTAATGGCACCAACCTTAAAGACATGCAGTACATGAAAGACTTGGCTAAGTACAACATTGATAACAATATCAATGACGGTATGGTCGCGTATAGCGGTGTTGCTACCTATATGGAAAACCTACATTTAAGCGATACTGACCGCGGTGGTGCAGTAGTTGATGGTACTTCCAATTTCGATGTCGATTTTGTCGGCGGTAAAGTGGATGGTACATTAACGTTTAAAGATGGCGATTATAAGTATATGCCTGCTGGTAATGAAATTAAGATAAATGCTGATATTAGTGGCAATACATTCGCTGGTAATCAGAATGGCATCGACACGGCAGGTGGGTTCTATGGTGAAGACGCTAACTTCATTGGCGGTATCTATCAAGATGCTCCAACTAAAGGCGGTAAAGGTGAGCTACCAGGTGAAGGTACGAAATTCCAAGGTACTTTCGGCGCTGAAAAAGTAGTCAAATAGTTATAAATATTTAAAATTATAGTTTTATTAAAAAAGCGCCTTAGGGCGCTTTTTTCTACTTTAAATTTCTTCAAAAGTGAAAGTTTTTAATAAAAAACAATAAAATAAAACTTTATACTTAATATTTCAATTTAACAAAAGTCTATTTTCTTAAAGTGTTAGGGGTTTACTTATTATTTTTTATATGAACTATAGTTCAAAATAACAGTCTTTTTATTTGGTTGTATCTTAAGGCAATGAATATTTTAAGGGACTGTTATTTCAATATTAACAAATAACTTCTTATTACTTAAATAGGTTGTATTCAACTTAATTAGCCATCCATTTCTCTAATTATTTCTCATAACTTAGCTGAATATTTTAAACTTTATATATGTTTTATTTTATTTAAATCCTAAGTGCATGAATTTAATGTTTTAATGAAGGGCTCTTCAATTAATTTTCTTAAAGGAAATTCTATGTTTTATTTGTTAAATCATGCTTGACATGTCTAATTTGATACATTTTATATCATGATTAAAGCTTATATTCGTCTCTTAGGATTAATTGGTAACTAAATATTACAATCGACAATATTTCATTAATAATTATTGACTTCTTTTATACAATTTGTTTATCTATACATGTTAATGAACTTATGTTTGCATAGTTATATCCTATTTTAAACTCTTCATGGAGGAAGACGAATGTCACCTAACCGTCATTCAATTACAGCTGTATCGACAGCAAGAAAATTAAATACCCCGCTTAAAGCTAGTGTGGTTCTCTTAACTGCTATTATTCTAGCCTCGTGTTCGTCTAGTGGCGGAGATAATACTATTACTCCGAAGCCAACACCGGTTTTACCGGGGAATGGTGGCACGGAAACCACCATAGATGAAGGTAATACGGGAGGTAGCAGTAACGGAGGTGTTGGTGTTATTGGCGAAGCTGAAAAAGCTATTAAAGCAGCGGAAGCAAAAACCAAAGTAGCCGAAGAAGCGCTTAAAGTTGCTGAGTCTAAAACCAAAGCCGCACAAGCTGCCTTAAAAGCAGCCGAAGAAGGTTTTGGTAAAGAATCAGAGAAAGCCGCTACAGCAGCTAAAATTGCTATTGACGCTGCAAAAAAAGAAGCTATTGAAGCAAAAGCCGCTGCTGAAGCTGCAAGAGTAGAGGCGGTAACGAAAATTGAAGCGGCTGCAAAAGCATCTGCGTCAGAAGTAGATTTGGCTAAGAAAACAGCAGCCGATGCAGTCACAAAGATGAAAGATGCCGAAGAGAAATCAAAGACGGCAGATGTTCGTGCTCAAGCAGCGGAAGCTAAATCGAAAGAAGTAGAAGAAGCACTTAAAGCAGAAGCATCTGCAAAAAAAGCAGCAGAAGAAGCTAAAGTTAAAGCGGAAGAACAAGCAACAGCTGCTCAAGCACAAGCGGCGATTGAAAAACAAAAAGCGGCCCAAGCCCAAGCCGAAGCTGACAAAGCTAAAGGCGACTTAGCTGCTGCCGCTCAAGCGTTAGCTAAAGCAGAGCAAGCCTTAGCAG